>NZ_DFTU01000037.1:77340-78692 GCF_002379485.1 Methylophaga sp. UBA4204
TTGGTCAGAGGATTTCCTTGGTGATCAGATAACATTACCGAGCCGGAAGTCGCATCAATGCTAATGGATTCAATGACAACTGCGGGAAGTTGCTTTACCAGCCTTTTTAGCGCCTCAAAAAGATAAAGAGACTGCTGTTTGGGTGAGAGGTAAGGGTGTGGAGCTGCGGGAAGGTTTTGTTCAATCTGGGCAATAATATTGCCGTTTTGGTCTACGGCGCAGACCCGGCACCCGGAGGTGCCGAAATCAATGCCAATCCATGCGCTCTCGCGCATATTTATGGAAGCTGGACAGGCGTTGGTGCGACCCAACCTTCTTTGCGATATTCGGCAACAACATTGGTATAAACGCCACCACGGACATTGAAAATGCCGGTAACACGCATAAAACGGGGTTCAGTTGCAGCCACTAAATCAGTCAGAATCTGGTTGGTCAGTTTTTCATGAAAACCACCTTCTTCACGGTAAGACCAGAAGTAAAGCTTCAGAGATTTCAGTTCAACGCATTTTAAATCCGGTACATAATCGATCTTAATCGTGGCAAAATCCGGCTGACCAGTTTTCGGACACAGACAAGTAAATTCAGGTGTTTCGATGTGGATGGTATAATCCCGCTCCGGTACTGCGTTATCGAAGGTTTCCAGTTGTTTGCTTGGTAGCGTAGACATAGGTAATCTCTAAGTGTGAACAAAACCGTTATTATCCCTGAGTTGGCAGATTTAATTAAGTGTTAGAAATCATTCTCCTGTCTGTAGTTGTTTTAGTGGCGCTGATTATTGGCGGCTGGTATAGCCATTCCCGGCAGCAACAGCGTGCCCAGGAATTCGAGCGTGAACTGGATCGTTTTGATAACGACGAGAATAGTGATTTTCACGCGCGATTTGACTCAGTTTTTGCGCAAGATACTGTGGATTTATCCGACGGACCCAAAGTTCGTATGGATTCAGATGTGGCTGATGTTAACGACGAATTCGACGATTCGGAAATGGATGACGAATTTGCCGATGTTGACGAAGAGGACGATACGCCCGATTGGGAAATGGTGGTGGCATTGACCATTATGGCCCCCGAATCACAAATGTTTACCGGACGGGCAATCAAATCTGCACTTGAACAGCAGGAAATGCATTTCGGTGATATGCAGATATATCATCGTTATACCGTTAATAATCGCCGACAGACATTGTTCAGTGTGGCGAATATTCTGGATCCCGGTACTTTGCTTCCTGATCAATTGATTTCAATGAAGACTCCTGGCTTATTAATGTTTGCCAGACTTCCTGGCCCGGTAAATGGTCTGACAGTATTTGATTCAATGCTGGATACCGCGCAGCAACTGACCGCCTATCTCGG
>NZ_DFTU01000037.1:78835-81259 GCF_002379485.1 Methylophaga sp. UBA4204
CGCCTATCTCGGTGGCATCCTTTGTGACGAAAAACGTGAACCGATTACCGATAAACATTTGGAAGCCGCGCGTAACCGAATCTTTGAATTAAATTTATCTTTGCAGGCAGGCAATAAATCTGATGACGATTTCACCTGAAATCAGCGAGCGAGCCGCACAGCTTCGAGACTTAATTAATCGTTATAACTTCCTGTATTACAGCGCGGATGATCCGGAGGTAACGGATGCCGAATATGATCGGTTATTTGCTGAATTAAAAAAACTCGAAGCCGATTATCCTGAACTGATCACTGCGGATTCACCGACACAACGGGTGGGATCGGCTCCGTTGGATAAATTTACCCAAGTGACTCATGCGATGCCCATGTTGTCGTTGGATAACGTGTTTGATGAAGCCGAGTTAACAGCGTTTAATCAGCGTGTTCTTGATCGTCTTAATACTGATGATGTGATTACTTATGCTGCTGAACCCAAGCTGGATGGTCTGGCCATCAGTATTCGATATGAAAATGGTTTACTGTTGCAGGCTGCCACTCGTGGAGATGGTGCGGTGGGTGAAGATGTCACCGAAAATGTTCGGACCATCCGCAATGTTCCATTGAAACTTCACGGTAAGAATATTCCACAAGTAGTTGAAATCCGTGGTGAAATCTATATGCCAAAAGCGGGTTTTGAAAAGCTTAATCAACAGCGCCTGGCCAACAATGAAAAACTTTTCGTAAACCCACGTAATGCTGCTGCAGGATCATTAAGACAACTCGATTCCTCAGTAACGGCGAGTCGACCGTTAGCATTGTTCTGTTATGGTCTTGGAGAACTTCAAGGCATGGAACGTCCATCCAGCCATACAGAAGCCATGCAGATCATCAGCGAATGGGGAGGAGCCGTTTCTCCTGATACCCAGCAATTGAAAGGTGTTGATGAATGCCTTGAGTATCTGCATCGGCTTGGGGAGCGTCGGGCCAGTTTGTCCTATGAAATTGATGGCGTAGTGTTCAAAGTCGATGACAGCCGTTTGCAGGAACGTTTGGGGTTTGTCTCACGAGCACCGCGTTGGGCAATTGCCTATAAATTTCCGGCACAGGAAGAAAGCACTCAGGTTGTCGATATTGAAGTTCAGGTTGGCCGCACCGGTGCATTAACCCCGGTTGCACGTTTACAACCGGTTTTTGTCGGTGGTGTTACGGTAAGTAATGCCACGCTGCATAATGAGGATGAAGTCCGACGTAAGGATGTACGAATTGGCGATACGGTGATTATTCGCCGGGCAGGGGACGTGATTCCGGAAATCGTTCAGGTTGTTAAAGACAAGCGTCCTGCCAATGCCACCGAGTTTGTAATGCCAAAGCATTGTCCAGTTTGCGGGGCAGAGGTTGAACGGGTAGAAGGTGAAGCCGTAGCGCGTTGCAGTGGTGGTCTATTCTGTGCTGCACAACGCAAAGAAGCTATAAAACATTTTGCTTCTCGCAAAGCATTGGACATTGATGGGCTGGGCGATAAGCTGGTTGAGCAACTGGTTGATGCTGAGCTGATTAAAGATCCAGCGGATTTGTTTTATCTGAACAAAGAACAGTTTTCAGCGTTGGAACGTATGGGAGAAAAATCTGCCGAAAATCTGGTGAATGCATTGGAACAGGCTAAAAATACCCGTTTTGCACGATTTTTATATGCATTAGGTATTCGAGAAGTCGGTGAAGCAACCGCCCGGTCACTCGCTTTACACTTTGTTGATCTGGATAAACTAACGGCAGCTAAAGAAGACGAGCTAATTGAAATTGAAGATGTGGGTCCAGTAGTTGCGCATCATATTTATACTTTCTTCCGACAAACCCACAATCTGGATGTGATTCAGCGGCTTTTAGAAGCCGGGGTCAATTGGCCGGAAGAAAAACCGGTGTATGCCAATTCAGAGTTGGCCGGTAAAACTATTGTACTGACGGGCACTTTAGAAAATTTGTCTCGTAGTGAAGCCAAAGAAAAATTATTGGCGTTAGGTGCCAAAGTAGCAGGCAGCGTTTCTGCCAAAACCGATTATGTGGTGGCGGGCAGAGATGCCGGTTCCAAATTGAATAAAGCCCAATCTCTCGGGATTGACGTGGTCGATGAAGCGACCCTAATACAGTGGATTAATTAAATGAGTGCAGTTGCTGATGCCATCAAAAAAGTCGCCACCGGCCCCCATCTGAGTAAAGATCTCAGTCTTGAGGAAAGCCGTGAAGCGATGCTGGAAATCCTCTCAGGTGAAGTGGATCCGGTGCGAATGGCGGTAATGCTGATTGCATTGCGAATGAAACGGGAAACCGATGAAGAAAATCTGGGGCTGTTGTTAGCTATCCAGGAAAAGACCGGACAACATCCACTTGATGTGGATAATGTGATGCTACTTTCCGATCCGTTTAATGGCTTTAGCCGCCATTGTCCAA
>NZ_DFTU01000037.1:81367-86122 GCF_002379485.1 Methylophaga sp. UBA4204
GCTTTAGCCGCCATTGTCCAATAGCGGCATTTTTCCCTGCCGTAATGGCAGCTTGTGGTTTGCCAGCGTTATCGCAAGGTGTTTACCAAATGGCACCGAAATTTGGTGTCACCCATGCACAGGTGTTAGAAGCAGCGGGTGTGAATATTCAGTTGACGGTCGCTGAAGCGGCCGAACAACTAAACCATGCTGATACCGGCTGGGCCTATCTTGATCAGGCAATTACCACACCCAGTTTGTTTGCGTTACAGGATTTACGCCGTTTGATGATTAAACGCCCTAGTCTGGCGACATTGGAAAAGCTGGTGATGCCGGTTAAGGCTAAGAAAACGCATCTACAAATAGGCTTTGTACATAAAGCCTATCCGCCAGTGTTGGCTTATCTTGCCAAACAGAGCGGCTTTGACAGCGCATTGATCGTACGTGGTCTGGAAGGCGGGATTGTGCCAACCTTACGTGAAACCTCGGATAACTTTTTATTGATCGATGGTGCATTAAAACCCTGTTCATTGGATCCTCAGGCATTTGGTGTTGATCAGCAGACTCGAGGCGTTATGCCTGATTTGGATCAACTGACAGCAGCAGAGTCAGCCCAACGTGGAATTGCGGCATTGCAGGGTGAAAAAGGGGTGGCTTATGATTTGCTGGTTTATGGAGCAGCAATGGCTTTATGGCACTGTGGATTGGTTTCAGATCAGAATAGAGCAGGGGATTTAGTAAGGAAGAGCCTCGATTCGGGTAATACCTTTGCTGCTTTTGAAAAAGGTAGAACAAAATGATTTTGCAACAACAATTACAATTTGAATTGAAAGGCCGCAGCACCATCAATATCACTGATGATGTGGCTAAAATTGTATCTGCTTCGGGAATCACTACCGGAACCTGTCATGTGTTTGTCCAACACACCAGTGCTTCTTTGATGATTTGTGAAAATGCTGACCCTGATGTCAGACGTGATCTGGAAACCTACATGCAACATATCGTCCCCGATGGAGATCCCATGTTTTTACATCAGGATGAAGGTCCGGATGATATGAGCGCGCATATCCGTACCGTGTTGACTAATCCCGATCTGGTGGTACCGGTCAGTAATGGAAAATGTGCTTTGGGGATCTGGCAGGGAATCTATTTATGGGAACACAGAACGCATCGGCAGCAGCGTCGTGTGATCGTTACAGTACAAGGTGAATAAAAAATGAATGAAGAATTTGAACAGGATCACCTTGATGAGGAATTTGATTGGTCTTCGATTCCCAAGAGTAAATCGCGTATTAAACGAGAACTCGATGCGTTAAGAAAGTTAGGTCAGGATTTAATAGAGCTGCCAAAAAAAGACTTATTAAAACTGGAGCTGGACGAAGATTTAACTGAAGCGGTTCTTAAAGCCCAAACCATGAGTAAAGGGGCCTTAAAACGGCAGACCGGTTATATCGGTGGCATTATTGCCCGACTGGATCATGAAGAAATACAGCAGAAACTGGAACAGCTGAAGCAGCCTAAACAGGCTCAAACTGACCAGTTTCATCAACTGGAAAACTGGCGGGATCGCTTATTAGCAGAAGACGATACTGTTGTGACAGATCTACGCGGTTATTTTGAAGATTTTGATAATCAACACGTAAGACAGTTGGTCCGGAATGCCAAGCAGGAAGCCGCCAAACAACAGCCGCCAAAATCTGCCCGACTATTGTTTAAATATCTGCAGCAATTACAGCAAAATCAGTGATCGATAAGTTCGATTAAAAAGCATGCACCACCCAGATAGCTTTGCTGCACACTGATTTTGCCCTGATAAGCTTCGACGATATCGCTGGCAATTGCCAAGCCCAGTCCCTGACCTTCAATCTGGGTATCCATACGTCTGCCACGTTTGATGATATCTGCACTGGCATGTGCTGGAACGCCAGGACCATCATCTTCAATACGCACGACAATTCTGCGATTTTGCTGGCGTAAAACGATATTGACCTGTTGGTCGCAGTATTTGAATGCGTTTTCCAATAGATTGCCGAGTAACTCGTACATATCGCCTTCGTCAGCATGCAGCATGGCATCTCGTTCAATTTCGCATTGCGTATGGATATTTTTACTTTGGTAGACTTTTTTTAGTGAATTCATCAATTTAGTGATGATTTCTCCAATCGAAACCGGCGCCAGTAAGTTACTTTTGCCTTCAGTGGCAGCACGTTGCAATTGATAATCGACGAGAGCATTAATGCGATCCAACTGTTCCTCACCGGTCAATTTACAGGCGGTTACATCATCACAGCTTTCCAGTTCAGAACGTAATAAAGCCAAGGGGGTTTTCAGGCTATGCGCCAGATCCGCGAGTGAATTTTTATAGCGTTGTCGACGAGATTGTTCGTGATCCAACAGGTTATTAATATTTCGGGTGAGCTGTTGTAACTCGCTGGGATAGTCATCACCCAGACGTTGTTGTTTTCCCGCTTCAATAGCGTGTAAATCAGCTGCTGCTTTATGTAGCGGTTGTAAACTCCAACGCAAGATTAACCATTGGGCAATTAACAACATCAATCCGGTTCCACCGAGCCAGTACCAGAGGTTTAACTGAAACTCATCTATCTGTGCTTCCAGCATATGCTGATCTTCAGAAACATTAATGGTGTAATCAAAATGTTCACCATCGTCATTTTCCCAAACAATCCCAAATGCGAGATTCTGTAACTTCATGCCATTATCAAGATTAATCTGACTATATAACTGTTCTGAAGGGCCAGGATGATAGGGAAGAGCCAAAAATAAACCAATAGCCGAAGGGGATTGCCAGACAATTTTATTACCACTGGTAATTTGTGCGTAAAGACCTGAATTGGGAATAGAAAATTTTGGTTCAGCCAGACTTTCCTGCATATGTAACTTACCGTCATGGCTGATTTCAGCAGCAGTCAGCAGGGTATAAACATAATTTAATAAACGTTGTTTCTGGGCTGTTTCGGCGCTTCCAGCAAAGGCATTAAATAAACTGAAAGCCGAGATACCCAGAAACGCACTTAATACCAGCGTAACGGCAATCAGCTGTCGATTGGTCAGTGATAAGTTGAGTTTATTCACGAGGCAGCGTCAGCCGATAACCCCGGCCTCGTAATGTTTCTATCGGATTTATTGATTTATCCGGATCCAGTTTATTTCTCAGCCTTTTGACAAATACTTCTATGACATTGCTGTCGCGATCCTGATCCTGTTCATATATGTGATCCGTCAGTTCAGTTTTGGAAATAACTTCTCCAGCGTGCAGCATCAGATAATGTAATAGACGGTATTCAAATGCAGTTAATTCAATTGCCGACTGATTAACCGTTACTTGCTGAGAAGCTGGATTGAGTTCTACCGGTCCACAACGCATAGTGGAATTTGACCAGCCTGCAGCACGACGCGCCAGCGCATTTAAACGCGCCAGTAATTCTTCAAAATGAAAGGGTTTGACCAGATAATCATCGGCACCGGCTTCAAGCCCTTCGACTTTATCTTGCCAGCGACCGCGAGCAGTCAGGATCAAAATGGGAAAAGTGATGTTTTGTTCGCGAAGCTGTTTGATGACCTCGATTCCGGAAAGTTTAGGTAGCCCCAAATCAATAACAGCAACGTCATACGGATATTCAGAGCCGAGGAATAAGCCTTCTTCACCGTCTGCACTCATATCTACAGTAAGTTGATGTTGACGTAAATGCTGACCGATCTGTTCGCGCAGGTGAGGTTCATCTTCAATTAATAAAACACGCATAGCTATTGCATTTGATATCCGGTTTGCCGATCCAGGCGGTAGGTTTTCACCTTACCATCAACATGCAGGACTTTGACGCGGAAAATTGTATGGTTTTGATATTGTTCCTGATCTACCGATAAAACCCGTCCACCGGTTTCAACCTGAGCTAATTCTGCGGCAGTTTTTTTGGTCAGCGGTAGGGCGATATCGTTAATACTGGTTCCCGCCTCTGCTTCAGGCGGCAAATGGTCGGTGTAACCAGATAAAGGTAACGTTAGCATCAGAAGTAACAGATACCAGGAAAATTTCATGTAATAACCTTAATTTTAGTGTGCTTGTTATAAGTGGATAATAGCAAACTGCAGGTTTGGGGTGAATGTATCATTTTGATCCCTGCTCAGGTTGCACCGGGCCAATAGCATTGTCTGCCCGGGCGCGTAAATAATTATAAAGTTGCTCTCTGCCATTGATGACCTGGGGATTATCATTAAATCCAGGCATGATGCCGATACGACCATTTTTACCTTTGACCAATACCTGCATGAATTCGTCTTTTGAGGTCTGTTTAAGACTTTTCGCTAAATTGGGGCCAGCCAGTCCCTGGGCGAAAGTGCCATGACAACGGGCACACCAGTTTCGATAAAGCAAATAGCCTTGATAGGTTTGTGAATCCAGTTTATTGCCTTCAGTAACGGTGTAGGGAACCTGAGCCTGAACGCCCCCCAACCAGAAATTGTTACTGCAAAGAAAGATAAATCCTGCCAAACGTAAATTCATAGCTGATTATCGACCGATCGAAAGGACATGATTTTTTGAGCTTAACATGTCATCGGTTTTCATCAGCTGAGTTCCAGAAAGCATTATCCATCTGAACTGTTGCCCGTGTAGAGTGTGTGAAGATATGTCAGAAGAATAGGTATCGTTGATACCAACGAGATGAACAATATATTTGTGCATGACTTACTCCACATACTGAAGTTTAAGTCAGAGTAACAATACTTAACTGAACTGCGACTGAATGGGTGATGAAA
>NZ_DFTU01000037.1:86195-94146 GCF_002379485.1 Methylophaga sp. UBA4204
TGAATGGGTGATGAAAGGTTAAAGATTTAACATTCTGCCCATTGCTTATCGAGACGTTTGGCTGATATGGCATAGGCAGTGCCAATTTCCTGGGCAAATACCGAGATACGAAATTCTTCAATCATCCAGCGATATTGTTGCATTGCTTCATTATCAGCACGTTTGATATTGGTCAGATAACGTTGCCAGTAGGGCTGGACTTCCATTTGCCGTTGACGATCTTTGGCTGGATCGGTTTTCAGTTTATCCAGACGCGCACCGATGGCCCGAAAATAGGCGGGTAACCGTTGTAAAGCCTCATCCGGCGTGTGATGCACAAATCCCTGATACAGCAGATAGTTTAATTGTTCACGGATGTCTTTAACTGCATGCATTGCAGCCAGAGGAATATTTCCAGACAACCGTTTGGCAATCGCATGATATTCACTTAATGGTTCGGCAATCAGTCTGGCAAGCTGATTAGCAATATTAATGAGTTCACTTCTACGTTGTTGTAAGCGTTGTTCAAACTGTTGTTTGTCTCGTGGCCAGTCCTGATCTTTCAGAAAGCACCGATCAAAGGCAACGGCTATCAAATCCTGTTTCAGCTGCTCGCATGGTGAAATCTGCTGGGTTTTGTTCTCTTCAAATGGCGCAGCTGGTACATTGGCATAATGCAGGCACATCTTCTGTATATCCGGCAGGTTTTTCTGCAGATATTTAACGTTATCTTTTTCAGCCAGCATAAATAGTCTTCTCAATCCTATAGCTGAGAATGATTTAGCTTGCTGCAAGGTATCCATCAGGGTCAGATCCACATGATCACCACGATCTACCAGGGCAGGATAGGCCGTCATTTCCAGGCCATTTTGCTGCATCACAATATGCTCCGGAAAAGCATCAAAGTCCCAGCCGGTCATCCCGGATTTTTCATATTCAGAATCGGGTAACTGACGGAAACTGGCAGCAGCCTCTTTTGACCAGTCCTGCTTTAACTGATTTAAATCACGATTTTCTGCCAGCAGTTCGCCTTGTTCATCAACCAGCTTAAAATTCATTTTCAGATACAGTGGCAGGTCTTCCTGCCGCCAATCATCTGCTTTGATTTCAACTCCTGTCATTTTACGTAATTGCTCAGTTAAAGCAGGTAACAATGCTCCTTCATAAGGCGTTAATGCTTTCAGGCATCGATCGGCGTAATCCGGCACAGGAATAAAATGACGGCGCAAGGATTTAGGCAGGCTTTTTAGCAGAAAAATCACCTTGTCACGTAATAAGCCTGGCACTAACCACTCATAACGTTCCGGATCACTTTGATTGAGCAGTGACAGCGGAATCGTCTGGGTAATACCATCATGTTGCTTGCCTGGCTCAAAATGATATTCAAGTGGCAACGGAACACGATTCACCAGCAACTGATCCGGATAACTATCGACCGTAACCTGATCAGCATTGTGCTGCATCAGAATTTCACGGCTCATAAACAAACACTGAGGGTCTTTCTTTTCTGCCTGTTTACGCCATTTTTCAAAGCCGTGGCCATTGATAATATCGTCAGGAATACGTTCATGATAAAAAGCAAACAGAGTGTCTTCATCTGCCAGCACATCACGTCGCCGTGATTTTTGCTCCAACAGTTCAATTTCATCAATCAGCTGGCGATTATGTTGGAAAAATTTGGCCTGACAGTTGAAATCACCATTGACCAGAGCTTCACGGATAAATATCTCGTTGGAAGTAGGGCGATCCAATGGTCCATA
Source organism: Methylophaga sp. UBA4204 (assembly GCF_002379485.1). NCBI lineage: Bacteria > Pseudomonadati > Pseudomonadota > Gammaproteobacteria > Thiotrichales > Piscirickettsiaceae > Methylophaga > Methylophaga sp. UBA4204. The sequence goes on from NZ_DFTU01000037.1 coordinate 87,935, forward strand.
GTGAATTTTTCGACGGTTGACTATGGGTAATCCATAGAGACTGACACTTTCAAAAGCGACTACTTGAGCCGGTTTTTTCTCCCAGTGCGGATCGCTATATTGGCGTTTAACCAGATCTCCTGCAATGGGTTCAATCCATTCGGGTTCAATTTTGGCGACAATCCGGGCATAGAGTTGTCCAGTTTCCACCAGCTCGGCCGCCATGATCCATTTAGGACCTTTTTTATGTAATGCTGAGCCAGGAAAAATTTTCAGTTTCAGATTACGTGTGCCGGCATAACTATGCTGGTCAGCTTTCATGGCCACATTGCTTAACAGACCGCTGAGCAAGGCTTGATGAATGGATTGATACTCAGCGGGTTGCTGATTAGGTTTGAAGCCCATTTGTGTGGTTTGCACATGCAGTTGCTGATAAATATCATGCCATTCACGCAGACGCAGAAAAGACAGAAAGTTTTCTTTGCAGTATTTGCGAAATTTGTTCTGACTTAAGTGTTTCTGACGGTCATGATACAAATCCCATAGCTTAAGAAACGCTAAAAAATCTGATCGGTCGTCTTTGTATTTGCTATGTGCTTCATCTGCAGCCTGTTGTTTATCCATCGGACGTTCTCGTGGATCCTGAATACTCAGGGCACTGGCTATCACCAGCACTTCATTCAGACTGTTTTGATCATTTGCCGCCAGAATCATTCTGGCAATACGCGGATCAATTGGTAATTTGGCAAGCTGACGACCTGTTTCGGTTATTTGGCGTTTGCCATTTACAGCATTGAGTTCTTCCAACAACCGATAACCATCGTTGATCATCTTCGGTGGCGGGGGATTGATAAATGGAAATTTAGCCGGGTCGCCCAGTTTTAATGCGGTCATCTGCAAAATAACTGAGGCCAGATTGGTACGCAGAATTTCCGGATCGGTAAATGCCGGTCTGGCAGCAAAATCTTCTTCATCGTATAAACGAATACAAACCCCGGCGGCAACACGACCACAACGACCGGAACGCTGATTCGCACTCGATTGCGATATTTTCTCAATCGGTAAACGTTGCACTTTATTTCGTACACTGTAGCGACTGATACGCGCCAGACCGGGATCAACGACATAACGAATACCCGGTACGGTCAACGACGTTTCCGCTACATTGGTCGCCAGAATAATACGTCGCGGGCCACCGGTTTTAAACACACGGTTCTGCTCGCTGGCTGATTGTCGGGCAAATAATGGCAGAATTTCGGTATTGGGCGGATGATGTTTGCGAAGTGCTTCAGAGACATCACGGATATCGCGTTCACCCGAGAGGAATATCAGTACATCACCTGGCCCGACTCGACATAATTCATCTACTGCCTGAACGATACCGTCAACAAAATCCAGATCTTCACTGTCATCATCACGACTTAATAATGGACGATAGCGGATTTCAACAGGATAAGTGCGGCCACTGACTTCGATCACCGGTGCATTGTCAAAATGCTCAGAGAATCGTTGAGTATCAATAGTTGCCGAGGTGATGATCAGTTTCAGATCCGGGCGTTTCGGCAGCAGTTGTTTGAGATAACCCAATAGAAAATCAATATTCAGACTGCGTTCATGCGCTTCATCAATAATCAGCGTGTCATATTGATTCAGGTAGGGGTCGTTTTGCGTTTCAGCCAGCAAAATACCGTCTGTCATCAGTTTGATATAGCTTTTATCGGCTTTTACCTGATCATGAAACCGGACTTTATAACCAACCGCTTCACCGATTTGGGACTTTAGTTCTTCAGCAATACGTGTTGCAACAGTCCGGGCGGCAATACGTCGCGGCTGAGTATGACCAATCAGACCACCAACACCGCGACCCAGCTCAAGACATATTTGAGGTAACTGCGTGGTTTTACCGGAACCGGTTTCACCACAAAGAATAATGACCTGATGCTGCTGAATGGCTTTTGCGATATCTTCCTTTCTTTCAATAACGGGAAGATCAGCATTAAGGGAGGGCTTTGGAAGGTTGTTCAAACGAAACTGAAAGCGCTCATTTGAACGTTCAATCTGTTGCTGCAGATTCAGCCATTCGCTCTCATTGGCGGATTTATTCTGTAACTGCACTAATCGCCGACGCAGTTTGTGCTGGTCGGCGAGCATGGTATTTTTTACTTGAGTTTTAAGTTGTTGCTGTTGATTGTTCACTAATTTTCAATTTACTTGGAAGCTTCGAGCTTAATAATTTTCAGCGTCAGTATACAGAGTAGCATCTGAAAACGCGTAATCAGAACGGTTGAACTGTGTTCATTGCTTCCATTACTGGAGACGTATTAGGCTAAACAACGTAGCCTTAGAGACTCCATGACAGCGACAAAGTATATTTGAAATCGTTTTTACTAATTTCATCTTCGGTTTCAGAGTCATACTCATTGGTCATGCCGACTTTTAACGCTACGCCAGCACGTTCATCCAAGTCAAGAATCCAATCAAATGTGGTGACATTCCGGTAGGCATCGAAAGAATCGAAACTAGGATAAAACGTATTGGCTAAAGCTAAACGTTGCGCAGTATTAATGCGCCAGCGTGTTTCGAGACCTAACAAGCCTTCAGGGGTAAATTCTTCACGTTCACCACCAAACGTTCTGTTAAAACCCGCACCGGAACGTCCAACGAATAACCAATCATCAGTATTGGCAAATTCATAACCATAACCGGCGTTGGCATTGAGCCGATAATCATAATCCTTGAATTTATCGACATCCAATCGCCCACCAGCAAACATGAACCATGGTGTCTCAGGTTTCAACCAGTCGCGGTTAATTGAGGTAAAAAAGCTGTTGTCGGAAGTTTCCTCTTCAGACTTAGCATAATAATATGCCGTTCGGCTGTTAATCCGGGTTTTTTCGGTTGCCAGGTCAGCATTAAATGCAACATTAACCTGACTGTTATCAGATTTTCCACGGCTGCCCGCCAGCCCCAAATCAAAACGTCTTTCCCAGTTTGTTAACCAGCCGGTCCCCAGCAGGCCATTATCTTCCGGTTCAGCCTCAGCAAGGTCAGCCGGTTCAATAATGGGGGTGTCATCCGTTGGGGTCTGCTGAGCCAGAGCTTCATAATCTGTTTTGATTTCGGAAACTGTATTGGTGTTAATGATCATTTCACCAAGCAGCTGATGTTTAATAGTAAGGGATTCCTGATTACGTTCTAATAAATCACCTTGCAAACGATCACCGTTGGTCAGAATCAACGTAACGGGCGCAGCGTGAGATAAAACAGGTACCAACAAACAAACGAAGACGATTTTTTTCAAAAACAAAATAGGTTCCTATGGCTGAATTGTCCGCCATATACTAGCGATTACTGCGACGAATGTCAGGAGTAATTTACCGGGAATTTTTCTCTAAATATCGGGACTATTAACCTGGGCTCGATTTATCTTTTATCAGCAACATTAATTGAGGCTTATTACGACATCCTGAAAGAGATAATGCAGTAACTATGCTTTTCTTTCTAACCTAACAACCATCATTATTTACGCTACCATCAGGCATCGTGGTGTTGCAGAATTTAATCCCTCGATCATGAACGCCTTTCATTGATGCCCCGGTTAGGTCTGCGCCACTCATGTCTGAAAAAATCAAATGCGCACCATCAAGTTTGGCGTTTTTCAGATTGGCATCCATCAACTGGGCGTAATCCATTAGGGAATTACGCAGATCTGCCCCTTCAAGCTGTGCCCCCTGCATACGTGAATGAGTGAACCATGCCCCTTTTACATTGGCATTGGTAAGAATAATTCCTTTAAGATTGGCTTCACTCATATCAGCACCTTCCAGATCATGATCTTCAAGTGGTGCTTCACTTAAATTGCAATGGTGACATTGGTTTTGTTCCAGCAGTCTTTTCAAATAAATTTTATCGTATGCATAAGCGGCGCTACTGAATAAACTCAGGACTGTGATAATCACCATTGATTTCATTTTACTTACCTCAATTTCATTGTTATAAGTTTTAATCGGTCCAACGATTTTCAAAAAAATGTTCGTTTAAAGGACGTCGCTGTCTGGCTTTTAGTTCCCGTTCTAACACTTCAGCACTCAGCGTATCCAACGCAGCAGGATAACCAATAGCAATTACCGACCAAAGATTTACCGTGGTTGGTATGGCTAAAGCCTCTCGTAATTTATCAGCATCAAATCCACCCATCTGATGAGACATCAGACCGAATGCGGTTGATTGTAAACATAAATTAAGACTGGCGGCGCCAGTATCATATCCATTCCAACGGTTTTCGCTGCCGTTACGAGTGAAGTGGGGCAGTGATGCCGTCACGATCAATAACGGTGAATTTACCGCCCATTCCTGATTGCCCGGAGCAAGACAATCCAATGTTTTTTGCCAGCTTATTTCGTCTTTGAATTTGTTACAGATAATGTAACGCCATGGTGCTTCGCCATAGCAGGAGGGCGCCCATAAAGCTGCTTCACAAAGAGCCATGATGATGTCATCACTGACGGCCTGCGATGCATCATAAGCCTTGCCACTCCATCGCTCGGCAATAATCGAGGCAAGTTTCTGTTCAGTTTCAGCGGGTTTTTGTATCAAGATGAATTGTCCTTGTAATTAACCCGGCAACTGGATGACAGGCTTATCAGCCGGGCGATATAAACCACCAATATGACCGATTACCATGATTAAATCTGCACCGGTTTTTTTCGCAATCTCATCGAGCATTTGCTTTCGATCAGCTTTTTCCTGGCCGCTAACTCGGACTTTAATCAGCTCGTGATAGGCCAAAGCATTTTCAATTTCAGCCAGTACGTTTTCAGTAAGACCCGCGTTACCAATCATTACTACTGGCTTTAGCGGGTGAGCCAATCCTTTCAGATATCGGCGTTGTTTATCATTGACTGCCATGTGAAGAGCTACCTGTATTAAAATGCTGTGATTATATCAGGATAGTTTCATGACTAAACACAAGTTCACCGTCACCGCAGCACGGGGCATGTTGCCGTTGCTGGAAACCGAACTCAAACAAATCGGTATCAAACAGTACAAAACAGAGGCAGGTAGCATTCGTTTCACCGGAAGTCTAAAGGAAGCCTATCAGGTCTGTTTATGGTCACGCGTCGCGGTCAGAGTGCTAATGCCAATCGCTCACTTCACCGCCGAAACGACTGATCAGCTTTATAACGGGATTAAAGAGTTCGCCTGGGAAGAGCATATCGATGCTGAAGACACCACTCTGGCAATTGATTTCAATAGTTTTCGTTCGAAAATTCATCATACCCAGTTTGGTGCGCAGAAAGTTAAAGATGCCATCGTTGATCGACTGCGTGATTTATCGGGTAAAAGACCTTCCGTTGATTTGCATCAGCCGGATCTGCGGGTAAATGTCTACCTTAAACATAACCAGGCAATTGTCAGTATTGATTTATCCGGCGAAAGTTTGCATAAACGCGGCTATCGCGTCAGTCAGACGAATGCTCCGATAAAGGAACACCTGGCGGCAGCCATCTTATTGTCTGCTGAATGGCCAAAACTTGCCCGTGAAGGTTGGGCATTGCTGGATCCGATGTGTGGTAGTGGTACCTTTTTGATCGAAGCAGCATTGATGGCGGCCGATATTGCGCCAGGTTTACAGCGAGATTATTTTGGTTTTCTCTACTGGAAGCAGCATGACAAGGCTGCCTGGCAGCAATTAAAGGCGGATGCTGAAAGAAGACGCCTTAGTGGGCTGGCACGTTTGCCGATGATAATGGGCGGGGATCAGGATAAATCTGCCGTTGCGGCGGCCCAGGCCAATATAGAAGCCGCCGGACTGAGTGATCGTATTCAGGTTATCCATCGTGATCTGCAGAACTGGGCAACGGTCGCTCAAACCCTACCTGACGTTGGGCTAGTCGTTTCAAACCCGCCATATGGGCAACGTATTGGTGATGCCGCTTCGTTACATAATGTTTACGAAGCGCTTGGTGATTTAGTAAATCATCATCTACCGGCATGGCGAACGACCATTATTACTGACAACGCTCAGCTGGGTAAATTGACTGGCCTCAATCTATTTGACAGCAAGCCTTTTGACAATGGCCCGATTGCCTGTGAAGTCTTGTCATATCGCGCCCCCAAACCATTACGGCGTGATGCCAAACCGGTGCAGCAGGAAATGGCGGCATCCCCCTCACCGTGGGATAAAACACCGAAAACCAAAGCAAAGCCTGCTGTTAGTTCATCGGTGGTGG
>NZ_DFTU01000037.1:94265-94924 GCF_002379485.1 Methylophaga sp. UBA4204
AAATGTTTCTCCACAAGCCGAGATGTTCGCTAATCGGTTGAAAAAGAATGTTCGGCATTTAGCCAAATGGGCACGCAAAAACCAGCTGGATTGTTACCGGGTTTATGATGCTGATTTACCAGATTACGCTGTGGCTATTGATGTTTATGGAGACTACGTTCATGTGCAGGAATATGCACCGCCAGCAGATATCGATCCGTTAAAAGCCAGCGAACGTCTCGATGAAGTCATGCAAATCATTCCGGCTGTGTTAGGTGTAAAGGACGATAAAGTTGCGCTAAAGTTACGCCAGAAACAACGTGGTTCTAACCAGTATGAGTCACAGGCGGCTTTACGCCAGCGTTTTGAAGTCCGGGAAAATGATCTTCGCTTCTGGATTAATCTGACGGATTATTTGGATACCGGATTATTTCTGGATCACCGAATCACCCGGCAGATGCTAGCTGAAAACAGCAGAGGAAAAGCATTTCTGAATCTGTTTGCCTATACCGGCAGTGCGACGGTTTATGCTGCTGCAGGTGGAGCCAAATCCACTACCACCGTAGATATGTCAAATACCTACCTTGGCTGGGCCAGAGATAATATGCAATTGAATAACTTTGTTGGTGAGCAGCATCAGTTTATTCGAGCAGATGTATTGGCCTGGTTAAATGAACCCG
>NZ_DFTU01000037.1:95023-95838 GCF_002379485.1 Methylophaga sp. UBA4204
CCACCGACCTTTTCCAACTCCAACAAAATGGAAGGGGTGTTTGATATACAGCGTGACTATATCGATATGCTGCATAAAGTCGCCGGCATGTTAAATCCGGGAGGTGAAATTTTCTTTTCCACCAACCGACGTGACTTCAAACTGGATGCGTCAGCGTTGCAAGGGCTAAATATAAAAGACATTAGTAAGGCAACCTTGCCAACTGATTTTGAAAGAAATTCAAAAATCCATTATTGCTGGCGTATACAAAAATCAGCTTGAACTATCGAGCGTGGCTTTAATTTCCTGCCACAATGCTTCGTAGGCTTTATTCACAGTCGAGTTGGCTGCAAAAGCCGCTAAAGGCGCTCTGACATCGCCCATTTTTTCCACTACGGCGGCATAGGGAATGGCTGTTTGCAAACCATGTTTCAGCATCTTGGGTGGATGGGCCAGCATGACGCGATGCAGACTCCGACGGCGATCTGCCATGGTGAAAAAGGGGTGAAGACGTTTGGGCTTAAGATTATTTTCTTTGAAAAAGTCTCGTGTCTGTTCAAAGGTACGCATCGACAAATGGCTGGGAATAATCGGTACATAGATCACATCAGCCGCAGCGAACATCTGTTCAGTCAGTTCAGAAAAACTGGGCGGACAATCGAGCACAATTAGCGAGTAGCTTTCGCCAAACGGGGCTAAAAGCTTGGCCAGTTGATTTTTTTTATCACCGGCTTTTGCCAGATCCAAATCCATTTGCCGGAATGAAAAATCGGCAGGAATAATATCCAGAGAAGGATAATCGGTACTTTTAACTAATTCACTGATAGGCGTTTTAC
>NZ_DFTU01000067.1:0-176 GCF_002379485.1 Methylophaga sp. UBA4204
CGGGCAAACTCCACGATCAGAATTGCATTCTTGGCTGCCAGGCCTACGAGCACCACGAAGCCAATTTGCGTGAAGATATTGTTGTCGCCGCCCGTAAGCCAAACACCGGCGATCGCCGAAAGCAACGCCATGGGCGCGATCAACAGAACAGCGAATGGAAGCGACCAACTGTTGTA
>NZ_DFTU01000067.1:333-8099 GCF_002379485.1 Methylophaga sp. UBA4204
AATGGAAGCGACCAACTGTTGTACTGAGCTGCCAGGAACAAGAATGCCAACAGCACTGCCAACGCAAAAATGTAGATGGAGGTGTTGCCAACCCGCTTTTCTTGGAACGTCAAGTCAGTCCATTCGTAGGTCATGCCGTCCGGCAGCGATTCGCTCACGATCTTCTCGATCGCGGCAGTAGCCTGGCCAGACGAATAGCCCGGTGCTGGTCCGCCGCTGATGTCAGCTGATGGGAACCCGTTGTAGTGCATCACTCGATCGGGACCGGAGCTACGTGAGATCGTCGCGATCGCGCTCAACGGGATCATGTCCCCCGAAGCGTTCCGCACCTTCAGCATGCCAATGTCTTCAGCCTGCATACGGAACTTCGCATCGGCCTGCGTCATCACTCGGTAAGTTCGGCCAAATCGATTGAAGTCATTGACATAAAGCGAGCCCAGATTGATCTGCAGCGTGTCAAAAACTTCGGTCAGCGACACACCTTGCGACTTGGCCTTTACGCGGTCGATGTCCACCTGCAACTGTGGAGCATTGGCCTGGAAGCTGGCCAACATGTTGGCCAGCTCAGGCGCTTGCATGGCTTTGCCCATGATCTGACCTTGGGCCTGTGCAAGTGCGTCTGGCCCCAGGCCCGCACGGTCTTCGATCTGCAACTTGAAGCCGCCCATTGAACCCAGGCCAGGCACCGGTGGCGGAGGAAAAATCCCGACGAAGCCGTCCGGTATTTGACTGAATTTGCCCATGAGCCTGCCTTGAATGGCGAACGCCGACAACGACGGGTCCTTTCGTTCGTTGAAGGGCTTGAGCATGGCGAACACCAGCGCGGTGTTGGGCTGATTCACTGGGCCGTTGAAGGAGAAGCCGGGGAATGCCATCACGCTTTCGACGCCAGGCTCGGCAAGCGCGATCTTGCTCATTTCCTTGACAACCGCGTCGGTGCGGTCCAGCGAGGCACCAGTCGGAAGCTGGGCGATGCCCACGAGGTAATACTTGTCCTGTGCGGGCACAAAGCCGGCAGGTACCTTATGAAAGCCCAGCCACGTCAACCCCAGGAAACCGACATAGAGCAGCAGCACCACAGCACTTCCGCGAACTGCGCGGCGCACGCCTCCGACATAAGCATTCGAGGCGCTGTCAAAGAAGCGGTTGAAGCGGCGGAAGAAGCCACCAAACAGGCCGTCGATGAGGCGCGTGACTCGATCGGGCTGGGCCGCGCCATGATGCGGCTTGAGCAGGATGGCGGCCAGCGCGGGCGACAGTGTGAGCGAATTGATCGCCGATAGGATGGTCGAGAACGCGATGGTCAGCGCGAACTGGCGATAGAACTCGCCTTGCAGCCCAGACAGGAACGCCGAGGGAATGAAGACCGCCGCCAGCACCGAGGTGATGGCCAGGATCGGGCCAGTAACCTCGTCCATGGCTTTGAGCGCTGCGTCCTTGGGCGACTCGCCAAGTGCCATGTGGCGCTCCACGTTTTCTACCACGACGATGGCGTCGTCCACAACAATGCCGATTGAGAGTACGAGGCCGAACAATGACAGTGTGTTCAACGAGAAGCCGAACATGTGCATTACGGCGAAGGTGCCGACCAGCGAGACCGGCACGNNTGCACCGCGAGTACAGGCGCGGCAATAAACAGAACCAAATCGGAAAAATTGTCTCCAACGACAGAGGCGAAGTGCGCTGTTTGGCTTGCCCGGCGGCCCTGCCCCTTTTGCGCCAATGGATAGCCGTCCACCGTGGTGAGAAAGGCATCCGGCGTCCCGGGCGTATTGAAAAGGATTGCAGGAACAGCACCACCACGATCACCACCAGCAGAATCGCCTCTAGCAGCGTGACCGCTACAGACTGAAGCGAGGCCCGCACGAAGACCGTAGGATCGTAGGCGATCTTGTACTCGATGCCCTCTGGAAAGCTTGCTTGTAGACGATCCATCGTCGCGCGTACCGCGCTAGACACATCTAGTGCATTGGAGCCAGGCGTCATCAGGATCTGAATGCCAACCGTGTTGCCGCCATCAAGTTGGGCGCGCATGGTGTAGTTCTCCGCACCTAACTCCACACGTGCCACGTCGCGCAAGCGTGTAACCTGGCCGTGGGTGCCAGCCTTGATGACGATATCGCCGAATTGCTCTTCGGTGGTGAGACGCCCGAGTGCGTTGACGGTGACCTGAAAGGCAGACGAGGCGTTAGGCTGCTGACCGATAGAGCCGGCCGCAACCTGCACGTTCTGCTCCCGAATGGCGGCGACCACATCGCTAGCGGTCATGCCACGAGACGCAACCTTTTCGGGGTCGAGCCAGACCCGCATCGCGTACTCACCCTCACCACCAAGCAACACGTTGGCGATGCCCGGCAGGCGTGCCAGTTCGTCACGGACGTTGAGCATCGCGTAGTTGGACACATACAGCGGGTCGTAACGATCCCCTGGCGATAGCATGTTCACAACCATCAGGATGTCGGGCGCGGTCTTCTCAGTCACAACGCCGATGCGTTGGACCTCGGGTGGCAACCGGGGTAGCGCACGCGACACCCGGTTCTGCACCTGGATTTGCGCGATATCGGCGTTGATGTGTTGCTCGAAAGAGATGGTGAGCACCATCTTTCCGTCCGTGGACATCTGGGACTGCATGTACATCATGCCTTCCACGCCGTTGATGGCTTGCTCTAGCGGCGATGCCACGGTGTCGGCAATCACTTGCGGATTGGCGCCGGGATAGCTCGCCGTGACCTGTACCGTTGGGGGGGTAACCTGAGGGTACTCGCTCAGTGGCAACTGGAAGTAGCTGATCGCGCCCGCGATCAGCATCAGCACCGAAAGGACGATTGCGAAGATAGGGCGGTTGATGAAGAAACGGGGGAAATTCATTTGCGAGCCTCCGCTGAGCCAGCTGCGCTGTCAGCCTTGACCTGATCGGCCCCAGCCGCCCCAGCGGCCTTGGCAGACTCCGCAGGGACTGCCGGGGCACTAGCCGCAGTCTTAGTCGCGTCGGGAGCGCCGGCGGCCGGTGCTGCCGGCCCCTGCATGGGCACCATGCGCGGCGTGACAGTCATACCAGGTCGTACGAGGCCTTTGATTATGATTTTTTCGCCACCCTGCAGGCCACCGTTTATAACGCGCAGACCGTCGACTACGGGACCCAGCTCAATCGGACGATACTGAGCTTGGTTGTTTTCACCCACGACCAGAACATAGTTTCGGCCTTGATCGGTGCCAACCGCTTGGTCGTCGATGAGGACGGCCTGCCGAGAGCTTGCGGTGGAGAGCTTGGCCCTCGCAAACAGCCCAGGCGTCAGCCGTCCATCAGGGTTGGGGACGACCGCGCGAGCGCGGATCGGGCCGGTACTTCTATCAATCGCATTGCCGACGAAGTCGAGCACGCCCTTGTACGGAAAGTTTCTGTCAGTGCTCAAGCCTACTTGAACGGGCAACGAAGCATGAGTCCCTGAACCAGGTCTCGAGCGGCTCACCACATTGACGTAGGTTGCCTCATCGATGTCGAAATAGACGTGCACAGGATCGATGGACACGATCGTGGTAAGTAGCGTGGCTGCTCCTGCACCGCCGCCGCTGACCAGGTTGCCCTCGGTCACCAGCACTCGGTCCACGCGCCCGGCAATTGGTGCCGATACCCGCGCGTAGGACAGGTCGAGCTGCGCCGCTGCGACTGTGGCCTTTGCCGCCTGTACCTGCGCCTGACGCGCATTGCGTGCGGAGACTGCATCGTCATAGGTCTTCCGAGACAGGGCGCCAGTGGCAACAAGCCGCTCGGCACGATCAAAGTCGGCCTGAGCCTGACTGGACAGCACCTCAGCCTGCCGCAACTGCGCCGTGGCGGTGTCGAGCGCGACTTGGAAAGGCCGTGGGTCAATCTGGAACAACAATTGCCCCTTGCGTACCAGACTTCCCTCGGGCACGCTCACCGCGTCGACGGCCCCCCCACACGCGAGCGCAACTCGACCACCTTCGGTGCGGCCAAAAAGCCGGTGAACTCAGTTGACGGCGTGATTGTGCGCGTGATGGCCTCAGCCACAGGCACCTGCGGTGCCTTCGGTGCGCCAGCTGGTGGTGCTGCTGGTTTACTTTCATCCTTGCCATCTCGGGCAGCCACCGCTATCCCCCCGACGGCCGCGATGACGCTAGCTACCAAAATGATCCTGATTTTTTTATGCATGGAAGTTACCTTTTTTATTACGGGGCTTCGGTCCATCCGAAGCGGTTCGCATATGTTTCTAAAGGCTAGCCCTTACAACCACGTCAAGGTCAAGCCTTTTTCGATGACCATGACGAGCATGGGACTGGACTACAAGCTCTGGAACCTTCCGGCCTCCCGGTGAACGCATGAGATGCAGTTACGGCCGAAAGGGACGCATCTGAGCCCATTATCCACGTCCGATCATCCCATCTATTTAAACTCGTTGTTCTAAAGGCATTCGTTTATCGCCTAACATCGATGTTTTCGGAGATCGATTTACAGATGAAGATATGGAAGGGCTTGGCGCCGCAACAACGGCAGTTCAAGCCCTCTGCAATACCTCAATGGGCATCCTGTACGGACACAGAGCTTTGATGACCTCCGTTCTGGCCATCGGCTGGCTCTTGGGCACCCTTAAAGCGGAGTAGGCGCAGCGCATTGAGCGTGACCAAAGCGGTGGCACCGGTGTCGGCCAGCACAGCAACCCAAAGGCCAGTGAGACCCAGCACACTGGTGACTAGGAACAGGCCCTTGAGGCCAATGGCGAACACTACGTTCTGGTGGATGTTGGCCATCGTCGCGCGGGACAGCGCCACCAGGTGCGCAACGTCCGTGACGCGGCTCTTGAGCAGAGCAGCGTCTGCGGTCTCTAGGGCCACGTCGGTGCCGCCGCCCATGGCGATCCCTACATCGGCGGTCGCCAAGGCCGGCGCGTCGTTGATGCCGTCGCCGACCATCGCCACCTTCGCGTCGCGCTTCAAGTCGTTGACCAGGCGCAACTTGTCTTGCGGAAGCAACTCACTCTCCCACTCGATATCCAGCTTGCCGGCGATGGCCTGCGCAGTTCTCCGATTGTCACCGGTGAGCATGACCGAGCGCACACCCATCGCCTTGAGCTGGGCCACGCCTTCGCGGGCGTCACGGCGAGGTTCGTCACGCAAGGCCAACAGGCCCATGACATTCTTGCTTGCTTCGTCGAACAGAACCACCACCGTCTTGCCACCATCTTCCAGCTTGGCGATTTCCTGCTGGTGCGCGAGGGTCAGCGTGGCCATCTGCCCTGCATGGACGGGCGATCCCACGGCTAGCTTGCTGCCGTTCACGGTAGCGCGAACTGCCTTGCCCGGGATAGCGAATGCTTCGGTGGCTTGTGGAACCTCCACATCGAGGCTCTTGGCGTGGGCAACGATTGCCTTCGCCAACGGGTGATTCGATCCAGACTCGACGGCGGCGGCGAGCGCCAGTACCTGTTGCTGCTTGGATTGCCCGAAAGGCACGACTTCAGTGATGCGCGGCTTGCCCTCTGTCAGCGTGCCAGTCTTATCGAAGGCGACTGTGCGAACGCGACCAATGGTTTCCAAGGCGTTGCCACCTTTAATCAGCAAACCTCGGCGAGTAGCAACAGCCAGTCCCGAGGCAATGGCCGCCGGCGTTGACAAAACCAAGGCGCACGGGCACGCGATTAGCAGCAAAGCAAGACCACGGTACAGCCAAGTGCCCCAATCACCACCCATGGTAAGCGGGGGAACCACGACGATCAGCGCCGCGATGGCCATCACGGCCGGGGTGTAGTAACGGCTGAACTTTTCGATGAAGCGTGCCGTCGGCGCCTTGGAGGATTGAGCTTGCTCGACGAGCTGGATGATGCGCGAGATGGTGTTGTCCGATGCAGCCTTCTCAACCAGAACTTCAAGCACACCGTCGACGTTGATCGAGCCGGCAAATACGTCATCGCCACCGGCCTTTTGACGCGGCACGGACTCCCCTGTGATCGGAGATTCATCGAGACTGCTTTCGCCGCGGAAGATCTTGCCGTCAGCGGGCACTCGATCACCCGGGCGCACCAAAACCCGGTCGTTCACGCTCAGGGAGGCAGCGGGCACTTCGCGCTGCCCACCATTGGCGTCGAGCAAGACAGCAGTTTTAGGCACCAGAGAAGCCAGCGCTTTAATGCCGGCGCGGGCGCGGCCAGCGGCCACACTTTCAAGCAGCTCGCCGACCGCGAACAGGAACACCACAGCAGCGGCCTCCTCGGCCTCGCCAATCACGAGCGCGCCCAGCGAGGCGACAACCATCAGTGTTTCGATGGAGAACGGGGAGCCAGATATGGCCAGCGCGAAGGCTTTGCGCGCGAACGGGAGTACGCCAGCGATCACGGCAGCGGCGAAGATCCATTCGGCATAGCCGGGGATAAATTGAGCAACTGCATAGGCCGAGCCCATGAGAGCTGCTAGGCCCTGCACATGCTTACCCTTCTTCGTCTGCCACCAGCGTTGAGTGATAGCTGAGGGCACGCGGGCAGGCGCGGCAGGCGAGGATCCATCAAGGCGGCGCACGTCGGAGACGCCGAAACCCAGGCTTTTGATGGTCTTCTCGATGTCGCCAATATGTGTAGGACTTCCAGACGCGAGCGTCAGCTCAAGCGTTTCTGCCGTGAAGTTGATGCGGGCATCTGATACGCCCGCCATGCGAGCAAGAGCCGTTTCAATCTTGCCAACGCAGCTCGCGCAGTCCATGCCTTCCACGTGCATCGAAACGTTGGGTGGGTTACCAGGGGGCTCGCGGCGAGCGTGTGAGGTGTGATCATGTCCACTGCAGGAGCCGTGTTCATGCCCGCCGTTTGTCTTTTGCGTGTGGCCGTGCCCATGATCACCGCCGCAAGCGTGACCATCCTTGTGATCTTCGCTGTGGTCATGTGCATGGACCGATTGGCGCGATACGGCCGCAATCGAGAGCGACGACACTGGCAGTTCTTCCACACCGAACCCCAAAGTTTTGATTTTCTTAGCTACATCGCGAGCAGTGAAGCGGCTTTTCAGATTGCGAGTCAACGTCAGCGTTTCACTAGAAAAATTGACTTGCACGTCCGTCAGCCCATCCATTCGGGAAAGGGCCTTCTCGATTTTGCCGACGCAGCTCGCGCAATCCATGCCCTCCACACGGAAGCTCAGCTGCTCCCTAGCCTTGTCCTGGTACTCCGTTATTTCCCTTGTCATATCTACCTCCAAGTTCTCTGAACACTTTGCAAGTTAGGTTCGCCGCACGCCGCACATACTGCTTAAATATAACAAACACATGAACATACATCCATGTGTTAATCATTAAAAAAGAAGGCTGTTGTCCTTCTGTTTACGATCGTCTGTGGTTGTGGCGTGCGGCGTGCGGCGCACGTGCTTACAGTTTCGACACATTTTCAAAATCCAGATTGAATTTTAGCACACATATGAAGATATGTTCAATTATTTAATTCATGAAGTTAGCATGGTTAATTTCTACGCTCACGATGGGGGGGAGTGAAAGCTGGCGTCGGCTGATGAGGCCCAGGGGATTGAGTGCGGTCAGATTCATACAACCGTCACCCAAACATCACGCATGGGCGAAGTCGCGCTTACTCAGGACTGGGATGGCGCATTACAGTTGCTGACGGGCTGGCACCTCTCTTGCGCAATCGCGAAAATGCCCAGCAAAAAGTAGGCATCTTTGCGTTCGACGCAATTCGCAATCATTCCTCAGAGAAGTGACAGACCATGTCCTGAAACACTTGACTGATGTGCTCATCCGCGATGCCGCC
>NZ_DFTU01000067.1:8268-9028 GCF_002379485.1 Methylophaga sp. UBA4204
TGTTTCGCCTGACGTTATCCACGCACAAGTCGAGCTCCACGCAGGAGCCGCAGATGATGACTGACCAAGAATTGGGATAGATCGAGCGTTTCTGCGATGTCGCCCACCGCGACTGATCCGCGCATGCACTGTAGCAGGATCTTCAGGCGCGATTGATCTCCTAACAGGAGAAAAGTCTCAGCGAGAACAGCGACGTCACTATGAGAGAGCGCCAAGAGCTCTGGGGCCGAACGCTGAGCATTGGTGGCGCAATTCTGAGCATTGTCGCCATTGGCGTGTTTTCGAGAAGTCATGGATTTCTTGTCCCTGAGCTGCCAGCACTACGCTGGCTGCAGCATCAGTGTTGATGACCCGGGACGGAATGGTCGTGCTTATGACCCTTTTCATGGCTGTGGCTAGTGTCATGCTCATGTGGGGTGTGCCCTTGCGGCCCACCTGTCGGCTGCAAGCTGCAAAGGTTCTTTTCACCAGGAGAGTTCCATTCGATCCCGACCGTCACGTGCTCGATGCCAAATTGCTCTCGAAGCACCACCTCTACGCACTTGACCACGGTGCGCGCTTCCTCAGCCACACTAGGGCGAACGTGCAGCGTGGCCATCGTGCGACCAGAGGTAAGCTGCCATACATGCACATGACTGACGGCCGCCAAGCCAGGCACCGCGCCCATCAGGCCTTGTTCCACCTGCTCCGGAGAAGCGTCCTCGGGCGCACCTTCGAGCAAAATGTGGATCGATTTCGCCAGGAGCTTCCAGGCGCTGCG
>NZ_DFTU01000067.1:9086-24095 GCF_002379485.1 Methylophaga sp. UBA4204
TTCCAGGCGCTGCGCAGGATCAGGGCTGCCACCAGCACCGACAGGATGGGGTCAATTGGCGTCCAACCAATGAGATAGATGACCACTGCAGCGACGATGGCACCGACCGAGCCCAGCAGGTCGCCCATCACGTGCAGGATGGCCCCCTTCACGTTGACGTGATCGGTCTCTCCGCGGGTCATGATCCACAACACCAGAACGTTTACCAACAATCCAAGCACGGCGACGATCATCATCGGGCCGGCAAGGATGGCGGGCGGAGCTTGCAGTCGCTCCCATGCTTCATAGGCGATCCATGCCACGATCACAAAGAGCGTCACAGCGTTCAGGAAGCCGGCGATGACCTCGAACCGAAGGTAGCCAAAGGTGCGCTTGCTGTCAGCTGGTCGGCGCCCGAACCGGAATGCCGCGTATGCCAGAGCCAGCGCTGCTGCATCGGTCAGCATGTGGCCCGCATCGGCCAGAAGGGCCAGCGAGCCCGACAGCACGCCGCCGACAGCCTCCACGATCATGAAGCCGAAGATCAGGAAGAAGGACAGCAAGACCTTGCGTTCGTTAGCGCCGGTCACTTTTGGAGTGTGGTCATGGTCGTGACCATGTTCATCGTGCGATTGGGACATCAGGGCCTCGCGCAGAAATTAGGTGGTTGACTGTACGTAAAATATAATACATGAACATATGTTTATGCAATGTATTTTTAGCAAACCATACTAAGGACTGCGAAAGATGAGTGGCGGCGATGCGGCTATTTAGTACGCCTATCCTCTTGGCCACACCCTGTGCAGGTCGTCCACAATCAGGTCGTGATGATGTTGGCCCAGATCCAAGTGCTGACGCAGATAGAGGATGACCCGCCGGAAGGTTCGGATGGTCGTGAGCCAGATCGGACGGGGCGCTGGCTGGCCAAAACCGCAGCGCGAGCACCACGCAGGAAAGCGCCTGAAAACATCTAGGAGATTTCAATCATGGACACGAACTTCGACGTCATCGTCATCGTCATCGTCATTGGCGCCGGGCCTGGTGGCGACATCGCAGCGATTCGCGCCGAGCAGTTAGGCATGAATGTCGCCTGCGTCGATGCCTGGAAAACCAAGGAAGGCAAGCCTACCCAAGACGGTACATGCAACAACATCGGGTGCATCCCGTCAAAGGCGCTGCTGCAGTCGTCCAAAAACTTAGACCAAGCCAAGCACCACTTCGGCGCGCTCGGCATCATGTCCACGGGCGAGCTACGCATGGACGTGGCTGTGATGCTGGAGCGCAAGAATCAGGTCGTGAAGTCGAGCAACGAAGGCAAACTCTATCTGTTCCGAAAAAACAAGGTGCAGTTCTTAAACGGTCTGGCGTTTATGACTCGGGCCGCCGTCGGCCTTGAACTGGATGGGCGCGGAGCCGTCGTGGTGAACGGCGAATGGCGCACCAGCGTGCCCAGTATCTGGGCCATCGCCGATGTGGTGCGCGGCCTGATGCTAGCGCACATGGCAGAGGAAGAAGGTGTCGCTGTGGTCGAGCGCAGAAGGTGTCGCTGTGGTCGAGCGCATTGCAGGCCATCGCGGTCATGTCGATTTCAACACGATCCCCAACGTCATCTACACCAGCCCGGAAATCGCCTGGGTAGGTCGCACCGAGCAGCAGCTCAAATACGCGGGCGCCGCATATCGTAGCTGTACATTTCCGTTCATGGCTAACGGTCGCGCGCGTGCATTGAGCGAGACAGCGGGTCTCGTCAAGGTGATCGCAAATCCTACGACAGACGAAATCCTCGGCGTACATGTAGTCGGCCCGCAGATCAGCGAACTTGTGGCTGAGGCGGTCATCGCGATGGCATTCAATAAGGCCTCACTTGCGGTCGATAAGCGCGCTGAACTTCTGATTGATCAGAATTGGACCCGCATTCATCTCATTGAGTGTAGCCGCGGGCGGTCATACGGCCCCAGCTTGTAATAGATCGCAATCCGCATCGCAACGAGCGCTTCGCCCGCGGCTAATCGTCGTTGTGCTCTTCGACGATGTGAGTGGACATGTCCAGCAGCACTTGGTTCACATGCTTGTCGTCCACCTCATAGAAAATTTGCTTGGCCTGGCGCACCCCCTTCACAAGGCGGGCTCCACGCAGCAGCCGCAGGTGGTGACTGACCAGCGACTGCGAAAGCTCGAGGGATTCCGCGATGTCCCCAACCGAGGAGGAACCCTTCATGCAGCACAGCATTATTCTCAACCGAGACGGGTCGCCCAGTAGGCGGAAGGTCTCGGCCAGGATCGTAACGTCATTCTGTGACAAAGAAGCCAGATCGTCGCTTGCACCGCGGGGCGCGTTAACTTGTTTGCGTAAAGTCATTTCTCAAAAATTCCAACTCTCGAACAGCTACTCATGCCGTTCAGAATTAACGAGGCTGCGATAATTTGATCGCACTCGCCGACAAAGATCAGGAGACAGCCTGCGAGCCAAGGCGCGCCGCGTCTATGCGCAGCGAAATCGTCCAAACCAGCAGCGCTCAAAATAGGGCTTAACCTTACAACATAGTAACCCTCAAGTACCCTGTATGTCTAATTTCAATTTTGAGAAGACACCTTGAGCATGCCATTAACAAGTGCTGGTCGTGCCACCGTAGCAGCGATCAGCCTGCCCATCGAGGGCATGACCTGCACGAGCTGCATCGTCCGAATCGAGTGCGCCCTGACCAAGGTGCCTGTCTCTTGATCACATCTCATTGATCAAGAGACTTGGCTAACAGGTAACCTTCAAGGATGGTTTGTGGTAAAACTATCCTTCCCATAACCGCTCCCTGCCGACTCGTCCCGTCCTTTTTGAATCAAACCAACCCACTAATTTTCCGAGACTTATACAAACCCAATAAACACTTGGAGTTCGCTTCGGTACTTTTTTCTTTTCGACTTTTGACCACAGCAGCTTCCAATCACTCACAAACTTACTTGTTAGCACTGATTAAATAAAGTTGACTTTAATCATATGAATTTTAATAAATTAAAAATCAGGCCGCATGCGACCTCATCCTGACGACAAAGGTCTAGCTTTCGAGCTAAACTGCGTATTCCCACCCATGGCGATCACCTAATAACATTGAAGGGAGTCGAAAGTTTAAGGGCAGCTTTCTATGTCCTGCAGATGGGAAGTATCCGCGAGGTAGAGAGCCTTCAGTATTGGGCAGTCGGGTTTTTCATTTCCCGCGCAGCAAGCAGAGAGTGTGGTAAGAATTGATGCCATACGTTGAAATTCTTCAATTTTTAAGGTTAAATCATTAATATGAGATTCAACTATACTTTTAACATCTGCACTCTGACGCGAATGATTTCCCCAAAGAGAAAGTAACTCTCCTGCCTGTGACAGAGAAAAACCGAGATCTCGACATCGACGTATAAAATGTAACTTATAAACATCGGCATCTTTGTAGATCCGATAACCAGCCTCTGTTCTGGAGACTGATGGTATTAGCCCAACCTCCTCATAGTAACGAATCATTTTCGCCGAAACTCCCGATAAGCGGGCTGCATCACCAATGTTCATCTTCACCTCCCAAATGATTTTTACTAATACTGTAGTTAGCTTTAAGTAACATAGTTTCGGGTAACATTTATTGAAGGAAATTTCCTAATCCATTGAACCAAGTAACCATTAACCTGTTCCCAAAAATCTCACCAGCCCCCACCTAACTTCAGGTTAAACCTTCCCCTAACCGGAAGGTCAAGAGAAGTCGATAGATTTTTTGTATGATATTAAAATCTTGATCGTTTAGATTTCCCACATGGTTTAATAATAAATAATTCTTAAAGTTCAAAAATAAATGCCGACTTAATTCATCTGACTCCACTGATCATCTAGTGTTCAAAAAATTATCTACCCATTGAACCATTGCTTTAACCAAATCATCATCATATGCGATGTGCTGACCATGGCGCTGTTCTGGCGAGGGCAGCCTCAAGGTGTCATCGTTCATACTGATAGTTGGACCATTGCAGTTTTGAGAGTCAAATTCATTTATTGAACGTCAACTACCTTGTCCGGTTCGCGTCAATTAACTTGTCCGGTTGACGATGTTTAATTGTCGTTAGCGATAGGCATCTCCTTTCTCATCATTGACGCCTTTTTACGGTAGCTTTCGCCACCTATCTCTAAAATAGTGGCGTGATGCACTAACCGATCAATCGCCGCCACCGTCATCATGTTGTCGTCGAAGATCTGATCCCACCCACTAAAAGGCTGATTTGAGGTGATAATCAAACTGCCCGTTTCATAGCGGTGCGCAATCAATTCAAACAATACCTGTGTTTCTTGGCTGCTTTTTTTGACGTAGCCAATATCATCAATGATGAGCACCGTATATTTGTCCATGCGAGCCAGCACGTCAGTCAATACCAACGCCGCTTTTGCTTGCTGAAGGCTTTGAGCAAGATGGGTAGCGCTAGTGAACTTTACTCGCACCCCTTGCGCCAACAAGGCATAGCCAATACCACAGGCAAGATGGGTTTTACCCACACCACTGGCACCAAACAACAACACGTTCTCGGCTTGATTAACCCACTGCTGTTGATCCGCCAGGGCAATAAGCTGATTTTTATTAATCCCCTCTACCACACTAAAATCAAATTGGCTCAACGGCTTACCCGGTGGCAGTTGTGCTTCGCGGGTATAGCGTTGTAAACGCTTGTGATGACGCTCACCCACTTCGTGTTCACACAAAGCCGCAAGGTAGGTTTGCGGTAACCATTGTTCATCCAGCGCCTTTTGTGCAAGGCCTTCCCAGTGCTGGGCGAAGCTACTTAACTTTAATTCCTTCAAGAGAATCGGGAGGGAGGCAAGATCAGCCATGTTGCACCTCCACACATAACAGCTGATCGTAATCAGCCAGCAGGTGCTGCTTTGCCGTAATGAGTGGAATCACGGCCGTGTCTGTACTAAAGCGCTTATTGCACTGTAAGTTGCTGGGTAATTCACCCCCCTCAATGCTTTTGAGTACGTAACGACCAAGGCTATCTTGGCACTGAGCTGTCGCGGCCAAGTGCAGCAGGCGCACGATGTAACGGCAGGCATCATGGGGATTCAGTGTGCCGTCAACATACTGCCAGATACGGTGGTAGTCCGGGGTGGGTAATAAGTCATCGCGCAGCTGCGAGTAACGGAAGGCCCCCGGCTTTTTAACCAAGGAGTCGATAACATGGCGATAATCGACACTGCGTCCGCGCTGGGTTGTGGTGGCATAAACACGCGGTAAGCTGAGTATCTGCTCATGCCCACTGAACAGATCCAAGCGCTCGTCATACAGCTGAACATACAGCCGCTCGCCGATAAAGCGAGACGGTACGGTATAGGTCACCCGTTTGAGGTCAAAGCTGCTACTGCTGCTAATCAGAACACTGTGCTCCGCATAATCATGAGTGCGCCGTTTTGGCAGTGTCTGCAATAACGGCCGCTCTTGTTCAAAGCGGGTGCGGCATTGCTGGTTAATCTTGGTGACAATACCATCCACGAAGGCTTGATAGGCCTCAAGGGACGTAAAATCAGTATCGCCTCGCAGCAGCAAGGCCTGAGTCATACGTCGCTTTAAATGCCCGTGTGCCGCTTCTATTGTACCGTTCTCATGGCTCTTGCCGGGGTTGTTACGACTGCCTTTGAGTTGATAGTGGTGGCATAAGGCGTCGTACCGAACGGTAAGCTGTTCCTTCTCGGCCAGATTGTTAAAGGCGGCACTCAAGCTGTCGGTGCGGTGTTCAAGGGGTGCGCCACCACTGCGCCATAAGGCATTCTGAAGCCCTGTAGACAAGGCGGTATAGCTTTCACCACCGCAAATGACTTTGGCGTACGTCCAGCCGCTAAAGGCAAGGCGATAGTGGTATAGCAAATGGCAAAATACCTGCCCAAGTATTGTAATCGTAACCCCTTTCAAGAGCGTGAAGTCCGATAAACCCAAACGCCCAGGCACTTTAGTTTGGCGGAACATGACTTCCTTTGCGGGGCCATGTTTGACCTTCCATGCTTTGACACGTCGCTGCAACGTGCGCAGTACGGTGTTGTCATACTGATTGGGGTAGTTGTCGTGAAGGTATTCAAACAACGTGAGCGGCAATAGTTCAGGGTTCGCTTCGAGTAGTGGTACCAGCACCGATGACCAGACCTCAGCAAGCGGGTCTTTGCGAGTGCGCCATTGACGCTTGGGGGTTGGTTCTGTGTTCAGTTCACCGCTGTCTATGCGGCGACCTGATCGCTCTGATAAACCAGACTTTGCCGAAGCGGCAAGCTGGGTTTGACCTTGTTTACGTTCATTCATATATAACCTGATTTGTTGATCTGTGATGGGTTTGCCCGACACGGTTATCTCCTAATGGAATCCGTGACGGACGGTATCAGATCAACCGGCCAACATAGTTGTCGCCGACCGGACAAGTTAATTGTCGTTCAATATCTGGCCACTGTCTAGAATTAAGGCCCATAACTGCCATATACATCCCCTTATTTCTTTTTAATCAGTTTTTCCTCTACAGGACAATCCATTTGCATAATGCGGATTTCAGTTCGCCCCCCCCAGATTATTTAATCTTTGTAGGCGCAGCCGCGCAACAGTCTCCACTAAGGCCATGATCATCTTGATCATGCGATTTCTGGTCATGGTCATGGCCACAACCTTTGTAAGTAGGCTTATCATGATTTAGGTCTTTTTCAACATGCGAATGGTTGCAATCATTATGAACATACAAATGACCATTCGCCTTGTTCAATTCGCCTGATTTCTGAATCTTGCCTCCCACAACCAAGCTTAATTTTTAAATACAACTAGCAGCTTCCTTCCTACTAGAGTTTTACTTTTTTGCGGGACCACTTGCCCAATATGTTTACTATACTGACTACTGAAGACCCTAATCTAACTACAGAGTCAAGTTCAAACGAGGGATATATGAAAATTGGTGAGTTGGCGCGTAAAGCAGGCTGTCCGGTAGAAACGATTCGTTACTACTAGAAAGAAGGTCCACTGCAGGCACCTTTACGAGACATAGGAAATAATTATCGTCACTACGACAAAACCCGTCTTGAAAAACTACTATTCATCCGCCGCTGCCGTTCTCTCGATATGACCCATGAGGAAATTCGCGCTTTGCTGTTAGCAATCAATAATCAGGGTAAAGAATGTGGCCCGATAGATGCAATCATCAACGCCCACCTAATTCACATTCAGCATCGAATCAAAGAATTAGTAGCGTTAGAAGAGCAACGTAAGGAGCTGAATGCTTTTTGTAGCGCTGACCGCAGCATAGATAAATGTTGCATAGTCCAAAAATTGACAGCTGATGAAAGTGATAGCGATCTTTCCTTAACCGCACCAACCAACCATTTAGGGGGGCATTAGTGATGCCACGCGCTTGTTTAAAATGAAAAAAATGTGATGGTGTTAAAACTGCGTAGTCTTACACCATTATGGGCCAATTTAAAGTACTACATTTTGCCGCTCAGCTTATCTCCAGAGCGGCGCTGTACCGCTCCTCCTCGGTTTACGGTGCGGGCTTTGCCCGAAGCATTGGTTAATGTCCTAAGAATAGGACATTCTGACCGCTCATCCCCAGCACAACTCCGGATTAAAACTCGTAGTTTCTCAGTCATTTGACGTATACTTTCCATACGTCGTTCTAAGTCAGCAATGTTCTCCTGAGCCAGGCGTTTAACATCAATGCTCTGGCGAGATTTGTCATTCCATAACGTAAGCAAGCCTTCTATATCTTCCAGAGAGAACCCGAGATCTCGGGCACTACGAATAAAAACCAATCTATGAACATCATTGAGAGCATACTTACGATAACCTGACTCCGTACGCTCGGAGGCAGGGATTAATCCAATTTGCTCGTAATAACGAATCATCTTGGTGGATATTCCTGATTTACGCGATGCTTCTCCGATATTCATAAGCCCACCTTGTTAATGCTCAGCGTTAATGCTCAGCGTCCTCAACCAAAGGAGGCTGGAACCGACGCAGACGCAATGAGTTTCCCAGAACGAACACGCTTGATAGCGCCATCGCCCCTGCTGCAAAAATTGGAGAGAGCAGTATTCCATAAGCTGGGTATAGCAGTCCTGCAGCCACTGGAATCAATGCTGCATTGTAAGCAAATGCCCAAAAGAGATTTTGTCTGATGTTACCGATTGTTGCCTTAGACAATCCAATAGCATTAGGAACTCCCTGCAAGTTTCCTGACATTAAGACAACATCAGCTGACTCCACGGCTATATCTGTTCCTGTACCAATTGCAAGTCCAATATCTGCAACTGCAAGTGCCGGGGCATCGTTTATCCCATCGCCGACAAAAGCAACTTTACCGTAATTTTCTTGCAGTCGACGCACCGCTTCAACTTTGCCTTCAGGTAACACTTCCGCAACCACTTCATCAATATCTAATTGTTTAGCAATAGCCTGAGCTGTATTCGCATTGTCACCGGTAATCATGGCGACCTTGAGACCAAGCTGATGTAATGCCTTTATAGCTACTGGAGTACTTGATTTAATAGGGTCAGCTACAGCAATAATTGCAGCCAACCGACCATCTATAGCAACATAGAGAGGTGATTTCCCCTCATTCCCGAGGCGTTCAGAAATCCGGGAAAAATACGTTACCTCCAATGCTAACTCACGCATAAATCGATCAGCGCCTACTTCTACAAGGCTCCCTTCAACAGTCGCTCGTACTCCCATACCAGTGATTGAATCAAACTCAGTAAGCTCTGGCAGTAAAATGCCGTCTCCTTCTGCCGACTCAACAATAGCGCGAGCAATAGGGTGCTCAGAACGTGATTCAACTGCGGCAACTTTTGCTAATACCTCATTACGTTCAAAACCCTGAGCTAGTTCCAGATCTGTCATGACTGGACGACCTTCAGTCAGAGTTCCGGTTTTGTCTACAGCAACAACTTTGGCATCTTTGAGTAACTGTAGGGCTTCTCCCTTGCGGAATAAAATTCCCATTTCTGCACCACGACCTGTACCAACCATGATAGATGTCGGTGTCGCGAGTCCCATTGCACATGGACATGCAATGATTAGCACTGCCACAGCATTAACCAATGCGAAAGACAGGGCTGGTGATGGACCAAATACTAACCAAATCAGGAATGTAAAAAGTGCTGCCAACATCACAGCTGGAACAAACCACAATGTCACTCTGTCCACAACAGCTTGTATAGGTAACTTTGACCCCTGGGCCTGTTCTACCATCCGTATGATTTGTGACAGCATTGTCTGACCACCAACCGCAGTAGCACGCAACCTCAGTGCTCCTTTCTGGTTCACAGTCCCTCCGACAACTCCACTGCCAACGATTTTTTCCACTGGTATAGGCTCACCAGTTATCATCGATTCATCTATAAAACTGGTACCTTCACTTACCTCTCCATCGACCGGAATCCTTTCTCCCGGGCGAACTTCGATAATGTCTCCAAGCACAACGTCTTTGACAGGAATATCATTCATTACGCCATTACGGAGCACGTGCGCCTCCTTAGCCTGCAAGCCTACTAAGCGTTTGATAGCCTCAGACGTTCTCCCCTTAGCTCTCGCCTCCATAAATCGTCCCAAAAGAATGAGAGCGACAATCACTGCAGCAGCTTCGTAGTACACATTAACGGTACCCTCAGGCAAAAGGTATGGTACAAACGTAGCAACCACAGAATAACCAAAAGCAGCAATAGTCCCGACAGAGACCAGTGAATTCATGTCAGGAGCAAGCCGCGTAAGAGCAGGAATGCCTTTCATGTAGAATCGACGACCTGGAACCACTAAGACTAACAATGTCAATACAAACTGGACGTACCAGCTTTCCTGGATCCCAATGGTATTCATCACCCAGTGTTGCATTCTTGGAATCATGTGAGATCCCATTTCGAGAACAAATACCGGCAGAGCCAGTGCTGTTGCAATAACTAAATCTTTCTTTAATAAAGCCTTCTCTGCGTCCTTTCTTACTTCAGACTCATTACTGACCTGATTTTGGGTATCGATGACACGGGCTTCATAGCCAACTTTTTGAATAGCAGATATGAGATCCTCTATGCCAGCCACTCCGCGAATAGTTGCCCTCTCAGTTGCAAGGTTAACCGTTGCCGCCTTTACACCATCAACCGCTAAGAGTGCCTTTTCAACACGGCCAACACACGAAGCACATGTCATACCTTGCACTGAAAGTTCAACGGATGTTACAGGAACTTCATATCCTACCTTTTCAATTGCTTCGATTAACTTCAGTCGATCAACAGGAGCTTTAAGATGAATATCCGCCAGCTCAGTCGCAAGATTGACACTTGCGTTTACGACGCCTTCAACTTTGTTTAAAGCTGCTTCAACTCGTCCTACACAACTTGCACAGGTCATACCCTCAATAGGTAAGCTAACCCGGGCTTCAGCATTGCTGGAGAGCTGGTTTTTATGAATGCTCATGATGTATTTCTCATTGTTGGTTCAGATATTAAACAGTCTAGGGCTTACCATGATGGGAAGGTCAAGCGTATTATTTTTAACCTCATGAACACAACAAATGAAGCGCCATCATTCCTGATATTCATCCAGCTGTTTGGTAGTGTGTAACTCTAACTCAAAAGAAACGAGCGCCTAAATCTCAAAATATCAGGCTAGTAGCCTGTTTGAATGTGCTCCCTCAAGAAAAGCCCCGCTAACTGCCTTTTGCAGTGGCGGCGCTAGCATTCTTTTCGGTATTCATGGCCGCTGCTTGTAATCAAGCTAAGTGAATGGGAAACCTATTAACTGAAACGCCGTCATGGTAATCGGGGACGGGGTGGGATGACGCCCAAGCCGTCAGAAATCTGGCCGCTTGGGCGTTTTTTATTGTTATAAGGTGCCCAGTA
Source organism: Methylophaga sp. UBA4204 (assembly GCF_002379485.1). Classification (NCBI taxonomy): domain Bacteria; kingdom Pseudomonadati; phylum Pseudomonadota; class Gammaproteobacteria; order Thiotrichales; family Piscirickettsiaceae; genus Methylophaga; species Methylophaga sp. UBA4204. Next base: position 19,942 of record NZ_DFTU01000067.1, read on the forward strand.
AAACGGCGCTGATTGCTGGAATTGTTGTGCCAATGACTTCTTGAGTGCTAGCAACAACAGGTAAAGTTGCAGACATGACACTTTCAACGACTGTTGGTGTGTTGTAGAGACCCATACCGCCACCAATGCCCAAGGCAAAGGCCATCAAGCTTTGGCGAGCGATACCGCCCACAATACCCACCAGAACCATGGCTCCCGCTACGATCCGTCCCAAAGTACCTTGGGTCCAATCTTTTAGGGTATCCCACACATCGGTGAAAGCATCACCACCGGTGCCTGCAAATGAGGGCTCCGAAATCATTAACGCCATTAAACCAAGCGCACCAATGGTCATTAGGCGCTGAGTCTGAATGCTGCGAACTGCATTTGTCATTCGTTAGTTTCTCCGTAGATACTCAAGTTATCGCGCTTACCATCAGCTCCCGCTGAGGCTGAATCGCTTTGAGTCTGAAGTGGACGTAGCACTGGCGAAACCGTTCGAGGTGCTGACACCCCAATATCCCACCGGCGCGGTTCAATTTCGGTAAACACGTAGCTGGATAAATTCAGATCTCCACGGTCATCCTCCCAAGGCGCAATCCAAATCCGCATTACCCTTGAAGGAATGCGAATAGGTGCAGATTGCTGCGTCTCGGGTAATGCTGGATGGCTCAGCAGTCCTGTCTCTAAATCAGATTGTGAATACCCAGAGGGAGAACCAATTCGAGTCGCCACAGCATCAATCGTCTTGGGTGCAGCGCCATAACTGGTAAGCTCATAGACTTCACGAGCAGATAAACAGCGCACACCGTCAGGCATACCTGGGCATCCATATTCACTACTCCCAAGACCCAATGAACTACAGCCAGACAATAAGGTTGAGCCGACTGCCAATAAAAGTAATCCAGCTTTAGACCACTGTTTTGACTGGTGCTTTGGGTTGTTCTGCATTGATGTCGTCATGGTTAACTCTCCTCTGGATACACATCTTATTGTCTGAAACGGACTTCGATCGGTTAGCAACATGCAGGATTTTTTCATCTTCTTGCACCACCCCCTTGAGAAGTGGCCAACGACAACGAGGCACCACGAGTGACTATGACTTCAATTTTCCTTGCAGCGTCTACCTCTATGACTGGGAACATATTTTCAGCCATGTCCAAATAGAACTTGGCCACTCTATCCAATGCTTTACCTGTGCCTTTAATCGCAGCGCCTTGTAATGCTTCTTGGCTCATGACTTGCTGGTACAGCTGAGTATCACCGGCATTACCCGTCTGAATCGTCGGAACAGGATTTACATCAAATGCGCCAGCCAAGCCCTGAAGGAATCCGGCCATCATCGACTTGGCCACCAGCTGGCCTTGTTTCGACACCAATCGGCCACGAATGCCGGCTTTGCCGTCTTCACCTACAGCATAAGAATCCAGTCGTGTTTCAATGACGCCACCGTCTTCTCTCACACATGAAATGGTCTCGCCTCGCAAATAAGCACGCTCAGAGCTCAAATCACCGTAACCTGCGGCGATCAAGAAACACTCTTTGATATCCGCTCTAAATCGGTTGGGTAAAATGGCTTCCTTTTGAATCCTCAGCAATGCAGGAAAAGGTTCGCGTCTTGCGGACTCGTGAGTAGGTGCATCCAAACCTGTGATCAAAGTACCTGAGATGATGCTGCCCGCCGGTAAATACAAAGGCGGCGCTTCTTGCACAACAACCTCTGGTTCAGCAACCACTTCAGGCTCAATCATACGAATCGTGATTGGCGGCAATGGAACATCCCGAGCTCGTGTACCTTGGCCATTGGCTGGCTGCTGATAGAGCGGATCAGGAAGTGGCGCATTGGCAAAATAGTCGTCTGGGTTAGACGGCAATGGCTTTTCTTCTTCAGGCAATTCCATGGCAGATAAAGGTACTTCAAAGCGGCTATTTGTGCCTTCAACTGCTGCATCACCTCCAGCGCGAACATCATCAAGTTCCGCTCTAAGGCGGGCCAGCTCCGCATTGACTTCACTTGGTATAGAAGGCGAACCTGGGCTTAGCCGTCCTGAATCGACGTCACGACGCAAGCGCTCAACTTCACGACGTAACTGTTCATTGCGCTCACTGAGTAGTTTTACGTTCGCAGCCAAACTATCGACCCCAACATCACGAGTATTGGTATCCGTAAGAATGTGCCGGATCGTTTCCTGTCGGTTCCGACTACTTGAGTCATCGTCAGGATTAGGTGAAAACACCATCACCATAAGGATGAGACCACCAGCAATACCAGCAACCGATAGGCCCCGCTTCATGTTCGGGCTCATTTGTTCCCATTGTGCTTTCATCGTTATTCACCTCCCACAAGAAGCGAAGGTCGCTGACTTTCCACCGCTTCTTCACGATGATTGCGAACAACCACATACAACTCAGTCTTTTCACCCGGCAACAAGATATTGCGAGGCCAGTAGGCGCTTGCCACTATATCTGGTGCATGACAGGCTATTTCACTGGCTTCTATCGGCCCATCGGCAAAGCTTTCAACCAGTCCTACATAGACGGTGAAATAATGGCCTGTCACAATTTGCCCCTGCTTAAAACCAAACTTTAAGCCCGGCTGAAAACATTTCGGGCTTGTGTCAGTTTGGCCAGCTAAACGGATGTCATAGCCTTGTTGTAACTCATTTAGTGCAAGGCGTCTGAGTAAATCACGTAAGCTATCGACGTATGGCTGAGCCGTTTCCCAAGTGGCGGCTTTTCGGTTCACGACGCCCTTAATGGGCCACTGCTGACCATCAATCGCTAAGGTGATTTCACGCGGTGGAATACGACGAGGTACTAAGGTGACTGATAATGCGGGCGCTTCCTGACCAGGCGGTGTGATGTAAAGTGAAACCGGTGATTCTTTGTCCGTGGCCACATATACAACATTCCCCTTGATTTGCGTCTGAGCATCACTGGTTGTTCTCACCTGAGGCGATTCAAACGGCGTCACAATCCGATTCAGATGACCAAGTGCTACAGGGATCAGTTCATTAACCCCCGGTGTCATCAGTAACGTTGTTGGCACATCCGTTGAAACCGTATTGGTTTGAACCGGCGAATTTGCTGTAGCGGGCTGCTTCATCACACTAGCTGGCACAATCGGCAATTCCACGTCTGCATACGACGCTTGAGATAACAGGACGCCACTCAAGCTCATTGCGATTAAGTTTGGTGTTATCCATCGATTAATTTTGGTTCGCATCATTCACCCTCCGGTTTTGCTCTTGGGTCAACTTTTCACGAACGCGCTTCGTTCTAGCTTGCCCCTCATACGTATCCATCCAACTGAGCTTTGGACGGTATTGCTCAATATCGATGTCAAACTCATAGGTGCGAGTTTGGCGCTGTTCATCTCCAGATGGTCCAGAGACCAAGGAATAACCGGTCACAAAGACATGGCCGGTTTCATACTCATACTCCACCTGTCTGGGTTGGAATTTGAGCGTGACTCGGTCTTCTCGGATTTGCCTTGCCTGAATTTCCAGTGCATCGACCACTTGCTGGTACACCGCAGGTGAAAGTAGCGGCTCGATAGCAACCCGGATAAAGGACACATTGCCCGGCGTCACGTTGCCCATAAGCTCAGCCAGGTAGAGTCCCCAAGATTCCAGGTAAGGCTGAGTGGCCTGGTTTCGTGACACTTCAGCCGTTTCAGACAAGGTTGGTGGTTGAATGGCCACCACGGTATTGCGAGAAAATGCCGCTACCGCAAGCAGCAAATTAGATAGCACCAGCACTGCAATCAGGAACCGCTGCCATCGGTTCTCTAATTGCGTGCCTTGCCATGATTTTAAAAACACGTCGAACTTCACGGCAGATAGCTCCTGATAAATGGGTTAGGGATCGTCTTGGCTTTGGTTGGCAACAGTCCGGCCCAGTAGATGGCGTGAAGAATAAAACCATCTGGGCGACCATCACGAAAACGCCGATAGAGCTTGGTTGTCACCAACCCCAACAGGCATAAAACCAAGGCATTACCGGTAAAAATGCCGATCACTAGCCCCAACAGAATGGGAGCCATCTCATCGGCACTCCAAAGCAGGAAGTGCGGCGGATCATCGATATAGGACGGAATACTCACAGGTTCCATAGTCACTCCTCGTTGTTTGAATTGAGAAGTGAAGGATGCCTTGGGATTGGCAGGTTCAGTG
>NZ_DFTU01000067.1:24185-29785 GCF_002379485.1 Methylophaga sp. UBA4204
CGGATTGGCAGGTTCAGTGGTCAGCTAGATGCCGAATTCTTGAAGGTTTTGAGGGTTCTACTCAGACAATACTAACAATTGATCTTTTTGATGCGGTTGATATGATGGGGATATTGGTCGTGTCGAGACCAGCTGCCCACTTTAGCAAACCCGGACGGGACGACATGCATATCAAATTTATTTTTTGCTTAGGTTTTTTCTGCGACCTCGGCAGTGGGCACCGTATTCGCTAATAGGAGAAACTCAATGCAAATTACTAAAATCATTTCCTCTGCCACGGTTGAACGTTTAAAGCAAAAAGCACGAAAGCTTAAGCGTGAAAAATCCATTACACACACTCAAGCACTCGATGAAATTGCAATCTCTGTTGGTTTTAATCATTGGCATCAGGTTGTACAAGCTAATGACGTACTGAAACCATCAGAAGTGGCATTATCTTCTGGATGTGTCATGGTTTTTGATGACAAAGATGGTATGGATGTCGATACCAGTGATGGTGTTTTAATTGAAGACCACTTATTGGAGATGCTTACTGAAAAGCAGCTATTTGAAATTTATGCCAATTCCCCTGATGAGGACGACGAACAAAACAGGCCGCTAAAAGAAACGCTATCGGATTCAGAGCTTCAGGAGTACTTTCGAGATGATTGCTCATTCATGTACTTTCGTCTTGCCGAGCCTCATGCAAACAAACCACTGAAAGAAGTATTGGCTCTTATACGACAGTACTCTTTTTGGATGCCTCAATATATTTGGCTTCAAGGCCACCTTATTGATACTTACCATTTACCTGCTGAAGACGAGAACGGCAATACCGTAGGCGTAAGGTTTTAGCTCTACAAGATGAGGCCTGATGGGCCTCATATCTTCTTCTGCAAGTGACTTAACGCCAACCCCGCCATCAATGCCAAACCGATGATCAGCGACGGTAACACCACAGGAGGAATAGCCAGCGGAGCGAACAATCCCATAAACAGCAAAATGACACCTGAGCCCAGGATAATCATACTGTAGCGGTGAATGATAGGGCTCGAAAAATCAAAGGTTGTCTTCTTAATCTTCCAGGTCATTAAGCCATCCCACAACGCTGGTAACATGAGAATAAGCGCAAAGGGCAACCAGACCATCAGCAAAGCAAATCGAGTGAACACTTGGTACAACACATCAAAAAATGCCTGAATACGGTCTTCTACCCAGACGAACCAAAAGCCTCCCATGTTCTCCATCCCTTTAGAACGAAGTCGTTGTTCTTCTGTGGGGATTAAAAAATCACGCACAGATTGCTCCATCTGCGTATCCACAATCCATGACTGATACCAGCGATGGCTAGTTTGACCAATCCAATAGCTTGTTTGTGCGCCCAATTGGTTTTGGATCATCTGCTTCTCTTTACTAATCACTCGGCCAGTCCAATCACCGGGCACTAACACGCCAATGGCAATAATCTCCAGCATCAGTGCCAGACACAGCAGCCAAACCGACTTATGCTTGCTCATGCCAAACATCCTCTTCTACTCGGGCCAGCATGGCTGCAACGGTTGGCGTCATAATCCGGGCTTTAATCACTTGTTGAAGCCGCTTTGTCGTCGTATGACCACTTTCATAACGCACTTCGAGGCGTCCTTCAGCCAGATACGCCATCCGATTTGGACGATTACGCATCCAGGTGTGGAAATAGACACCATCCACAGCGGCCCACTCGAAATGGTCAGGATCACGCAGCCGAATCCCCGTTAAAGCACTGGCGGCAGTCCAGGTCAGTGCCTCAATGAAATGCCACAGTCGTACACTGTCATCATCACAACTGACTTCTTCATAACTGCCCAAGCCATTACACAGACACAAATCAAAGATGGAATGGCCATCTAACGTGAACGCATCCGTTAAATAGTCCGCCAAACAGTGCACTGAAGCCAAAGCATGAGGCCAATCGGTTTCAAGCAGTCTTAAAGCTTCCTTGAACTGAGGGTTATGTTGCTGCCACTGAGCAAGCATTTCTTTACTGGTAAGTGTTGTCATTTTCAAACAGACAGAATGATGCATACAGACTCCTTATGCTGCCTGTGTAGAGCTGGTTAAAATAGGAATGCGGCCTTTGATCACGCGGCCACCTGAAAGCTTGGCGATGTACTCTAGGTTGGGGAGCTGGCCTAATAACTGCGGTGGAAACATATCGCCTTCTTCCTCCATCAAGCGTTCGCCATGATTGCCGGTAAACAATGCGGGGCTGTCCGAGTTGGACGACATACCTTGAGTTTGCATAATGTACTGCAACCGAGTCTTAGGCAGATTGTCGGTAATGTACTGCTGCGTTTCGGCGTCCATCACCCGAAGGGCTATCAAGTTGTTGATGTTACCTAACACCTGGCGAGCTTTAGCTTCACTGCCTGTACGAGCTGAAAAATCAGCAAAGGTCTGAGTAGCAATCACACAACGCATTTTTGCGCCACGGCCTTTGTTGAGCAGTTGAATGAAGGGATCGTTGACGACTTCAGCCGCCTCATCGATGAAGATATTTACGGGACGATTTTCAACACCATAGTTATAGCGGTCACCGGCCACGGCGGTGAGATCGGATAAAAGCAACGAACCAATGGCGCTGCCAACCATGGCGTCGGTCAATGAATCCAACCCGATATAGGCCACTTGGGCATTGTTGATAATACGGCCAGAATCCGTAATTAACCGGCTGTCATCCACATCGTTTGCAATCGGTGATAGCAATGGACCTAGTTCACTTGATGTGAGCATATTGAGTACCGGCATCAGTGAGGCCACCATCTTGGAATAGTGGGTTCTGTCATGCTCAAACATACTCAATAGCCCCTCTAAATCGGTATTGGCGGCAACGGGCTGAATGCGTTCGTAGTAGAAAAGCAGCATCGCCATGGCTTGTTTAGCCAAGGTATTGGCCTTTTCAGTAAAGCGTTTAATCTCCACACTAAAGTTCGGATACACCTGCTCCCCCCAGGCTGTGACGGCTTTTACTACCAAACCTTCTGGGCCACCTTCCAAGAATCGTCTCAGTGTTTTCAGATCAGGACGTTGTGAAGTAAGCAGCAGACCTTGAACGATGTTATTCAGTGCCATTTGGCCAAAGGCTTTAAATGGATCAGCCCCGGTTTCGGATGGGATTAGTGCCGCAATACGGCTGGCAATTTCAGTGCCCCGGTTAAAGTTTCTCAGGGGATTAAGACGTACTGAATGCTCTGGAAAACCCGGATGAAAATACACAAAGCGCTCAGGACTACCGGCGGCAATACAGGCTCGCTGCGCATTATCCTTAAGTTCCTTGTCTCCCTTGGGGTCAATAATAATCACGGCTTCATTACGCAAAATGGCCTGAGTGATCATCGCATCAAAGCATCGGGTTTTTCCGGCACCGGTTGTGCCGACAATTAAGGTATGGCCTTCTGTGTGACCAACTGGCTGGTACACATCTTCTTCTTTGGGCTCAACACCATGAATCCAGGTTGAACCCATTTGTTTGCCGTGACCTTGGTTAAGCAAGGTTTGCTTATCCCGCTTTAAGATTTCATAAGCGCGTTGAGCATGACGTTGGTCCCACTCAAAGCCATACCCTAACCACAATTCATCAGGATGTTTTGCCATCACCTTTTGTAAATGCGACAGCTCCATAAAAGCCAAAGGTTTGCCTTTTAGTCCCTTCTGTAACTTATGAAGACGGTAAGCCTCGGGCAGGCGGTACAACGCCATGCCCGAGGAAATCCCCGTCATCCACCAAAATGGCTCAGGTGGTAGCTCAGTCAGCATTTCTGCGGCTATTGCCCCAGTGGCCCCTACCAGCCAACCTGCTGCTGCCATGGCTTCATAATTCGTGCGCCAAGGCATCTCATATGCGTTTTCTTTCATTCATGCTCCGCAGATAACCGTTTGCAATCCGCTTAATTTCAAATGGATTAACGTTTAGCGTGAGCGGTAAACAGAACCGTTTCCCCCTCATCAAACTGGCATTCGTCACTGGCCGAGATCCCCCGAAGCAGTTGTCCGGCTGGAATGCCATGCTCATTGGCGACTTGGCGTAAGATTTGAATCGTGACGCGAATACCATCGGCACTATGATCCACGTCTGGGTAATCGCCATCGGTCAGTAAGATGGGCAAATCTTTCACAAAATTAACCATCTGTTGGCGCTGCGCGTGTTTGGGGTCTGTACTTGAGTTCGCATTGGCCGCAATCGGCTTTTGCTTACGCTCCGCTTTTGTGACGGGCTCTTTTGCTTGGGCATTGGTTGTCTCAGTTCGACTCGGACGCTGTGCAGCCTCTTCGTTCTGAATTGCTACCGCCGCTTCTGCGTCTTGTTTGGAGAGGTCTATCAGTGCAGTTAGCCCTTTAGAAATCGATACCTTAAGCAGTAACCCTTGCTCCTGAACGCCATCTTTCGTTGTCACAGTTCTGGCCTTACGTGTCGGGTTTGCCGGATCTAGTTCAAGCCAATCTAATCGACTGAGTTCAGCAAGCAGTTTTCGGGGGGCACACCAAGGTCTTACGGCATCGGGATAGCGGATCAGTATCTGTTCACCAACCATAACCAACGCACTGCTGGCCTCTGGGAGCCACGCCAAAGATTCAGGGAGATTCAATGCTTCTGTATCGTGCTGGTTTACGTTATTTGAGATAGCGCCATCATATGAATTGTTAGGCTTTTCACATTCATCACCTGGAGCATTTTCAGTTGCCTGGGGGTTATTAACATCACTGGCATGACGAAGTTCATCATCTTGTTCGGACGATTTTGTCGATGGCGACTCAGCCGAACTGCTATGATCGATTGATGATGACGCTTCAGACAAGCCTGGCTGCTCACAGGAACGACTCTGAGGCTCTGCTTGTGTTTGCTGTGTTGCTTCCCACTCAGGTTTACTAAACAGTGTCACACCACTTGGTACATTCGAGCTGAACAATAAATCGGCCTCAGAAATATGCAGCATGGGTAACCAGATTGGCTTGTCGTCTTTGATCAGCACTTCAGGGGCAAGGCTTTCATATCGCTCATTTGAGGCGGATTTAGTGGCCAATCCTCGCTCAATGAGGATGTCCGCAAGGGTATCGGGATCTCTTGGGATGCCCGGTATCTTGTCTTTGGCCAATAGCTCAATGATGTCCTTAGCCGCGCTTTTCCAAACCAGGCAAAGATGGGTTGATTGATTCGATTGTCGTAACCAGACTCTGGCGTCTCGCTGATTGACTAACCACTGGGAACTGGCAAGCAATCGCCTCATGGCATCAAGTAGATAGCGTTCGACTGGGACACCAAGGGCATTGTCGTCAACGGAAATTCGTTGCGCTTTCAGGTCTCGCTGGACACTGGTTTGGTCAGCTTCAATAACCAATTTAGACAGGACATGCTCGGGATCGGTATTGCCAATCGCTTCCAGCATGGCCTGCAAAATCTCAGGGCCCGGCTGGGTTAACCAGGCGAGCAACTCAGGTGTCATCACCCGGTTTAAAACCAGAATTGAAAATTGCTCGTGCCGCTTGCACCGTCCGTCGCGCCAGCGAATGAAATAGCGTTCAATGCTGTTATTTGTGGTCCACTGGGATAAGGTTTCTAAAAAAGGGTTCCACTGATAGCGTCT
>NZ_DFTU01000067.1:29881-30283 GCF_002379485.1 Methylophaga sp. UBA4204
GCGTCCATCTTCGTCTGTGATGGACAGATCTGAAACTGGCTTACCAATATCATGGAACAAACCGCCTAATGCCGCCGCAACACGCCACCTTGGTTCCAGCTCTTTTTTCTCAACCGGGGTGCCACTGGCAACAAAGATGATCCCCTCAGCAGCTTGTGCCGCCCAGAAAGCAACTTCCAACGAGTGACGTAATAAACCACCAGCACCACTGTGATGATGATGCTCAGAAGCTGGCAACAAATGAACATAAGCAGCCAGATGATCAATGCAGGGCTGAATCAGCCTTTGAAACTCACGCTGGTTAAAGCCAAGTACCTGGCGAAGTTTGGCAATTAGCTCGTCTTGTGTGGACTGCAAATCTTCAGGTGATGCAGCTGGCAACCCCTTCAGGAATGGCGGGTG
>NZ_DFTU01000067.1:30395-33353 GCF_002379485.1 Methylophaga sp. UBA4204
AGGGATTTCCGTATCCAGTTGCGATGACAGCTCTGGTAGTGCTTTTGTTTGAAAAAATAGGTTTTTGAACATAGTGAACCTCCGACACGATAGTGTGAAGGTTCAATCTGGCGTTGCCGGTTGATTAGACTCAAAAATCCGATATGTATTAACACATATGCCATAAATGCCCGAGGGAGCTTATTAAGCTAAGGCGTATTTCTACTTGGACTTTTAGTTTTTTTCCCAACTCTCCTTTTGGGTTTTTCAATCGGTGTAAAAGCTTCTTGTAGGTGATGGCGAAACCATCGGCGGCGCTCAACTTGACGAAACTCGTTCAAGACAAACCGATAGTCACACGAGCCAAGACGATCACCACAGCCACATGGACAAGGTAATTTATTTGCCTCACGCTTGCGCAAACCTAACGCTTTCAGTGCCCGTAGAACCGATGCTTTACCATTAACATTGAACAACTGAGAATAATCATCAATCAGGCCTTTCTCACCATGCTCCAGTTCGCCATAGGGAAAGTTGCCAAATTCAACCCTATGGGACACCGAATAAAGAAACCTGACAACAATCTTTTCGAAAAAGGTTGTCAATGACGAGTCGGTTTTCAAAATTGACTTAATTTTCAGGACTGAGCCAAGACAAAATGATCCATCAGAGTAAGTATGGAAGTCCTGATTACGAGGAAAGTAACCAGCGGTATCAAACACCACTGGTAAAGCCCTAGGATAATCACTTGGGCATACAATCCTTAGAGAAAATGTTCGCTCTATAAACCGACTTCCAGCTAGCTGTGCTTTTAACTGATACTCTCCCTGCAACTCAACCTTATCTGCATGGACATCTACTAATCTAATGTTCGGATAGGCCGAGAGAAAAGCCTCTAGGCCTACAGCCTTCCAGTGCTTCATCTATTGCTTAAACCATGGCTTTGGATCAGATGATTGAATTGCGAAAGTTGGTTTTGCTGTCACCGCAGGAATACCCAAGAGACGTGCTACCGAACTTGAATCAAGCTTCAAATCCAAACCATTTTGCGCCGCATTTACTATTCGTTGCGTATCATCACTTGAGCAAAGAGCACTAAAATCAGCTCTAGCTTGATACAGCCATTTATAAAAGTTTTCTTGTAATCGGTATTGAGCAGATTTTTCGTCATACCACTTGTCTGCAAAATCTTCGGCTGGGTTGACTGGGTTCGGAATCATTGGCGCTTGTGCAGAAATATGGTCATCCATCTCGGAGAGCACCGTATTCAACGCTGAAGCCAAATCACTTTCACCTTTATATGATTTAGCAGCCAATGTAGTGATGATTACCGATATTGGCTTACTATCCTCATTGTTTTTAAACATAGTGTCACGATGACGCTTCAATAATTGGATAACCTGCTGTAAGGGTGTCTTCCATTGATAATATGGCAGACTATCTATACTGGCTTTAAATCGCATTTCACGTTCATTTATTACTAACCGTGCCGTCTTCATGCGCGTTTCAAACCATCGAGCATATCCTTCAGGATTGCTGATACGCCAGTTTTCATTCACAACTGCATAAGTGAAATCTGTGTTATCGGTAATCGAAACTGCAAGCTGAGACACGTTTTGAGCCAAGCTTTCATCAAACTTAGAGTTTTCGACCATCCGCTTTTTCAACAGGCCTCTTCCTGTATCACTCTCTGGCACACACGGAACTATGTCCATGTGAAAGCTAAGCCCATCGGCATACTCTAAGCGCCAACAGCGTTTCTTCTCGGCTAGCTCTTCCTTAATGCCTCTGGCGTTTCGATAAAGCTCTAATTCATGACCGACTAGGTGCTTTAGTTGCTTTTGAGTGATAGACGTTTTATCCAGGCCACGCCGAAGATTGCACCCCATGTCTAGGTCATACTGTTCTTCTGAATCGGGCCTAATCGCCGTACCTAGACGAAAGGAACCTTGAGAAAACACGTGGGGATCAAAATTCACGCATGTTGACTCTGGGCGATGTAACCAATCGCCTAGATCCTTATAGCGTTTTTCAGCCTTTTCATAAGCACTGTCAGGTAGCTCAATTTTTTCGAGAATTGTGTTTAGAACATCGTTACTTTTGCTATTACTCATATAGATCTCCTCGAAGCTCGATTGCCATTACAAATTGTTGTGTTTTTATGTCGTGGTCATAAATAAGCCATGGCATATCAGCCTTAGGCATTCTGGCCCGTCCTAATTCGACGGCACACGATACTGGCATCACAGGAAAAATTTGCAGTGGCGTCGCATCCCCGTGTGTATTTTTGATTTCAACAATCAGCTTTCTTATGCACTTTCTGAACAAGGAGAGCTGCTGCTTTGACTGCATGAAATCATTATGAGGCTGCTTTATAGTCACTTCCCAAATCGATGTATCTGGCCCTATAACCCGAGTAATTCGCTCATGCGACACATGGTCACTCAAAGAAAGCACCAGGGCTGGCTTTCCCTCCATATTTTGAGGTCTGTTGATGATGTACTCAAAATCATCTGAACAGTCTTGCCAAAACCAGCCTTTAGGCTCTCGATGCAGCTGATAAGTCTCGACGTCAATTTTGTCGGTGAGCAAAGCGCCAAGTTTTATTAACAATGGTTGAGGAGCTAACGCGAACAATGAAAAATGCTTACAAGAATCCTCTTCGATAATCGATGAAATTTTACTTTGAAAACGCTTCGTTAGGTGTTGCGACTCTGCTTGCCAATATTGTTCAGAGTGATCCTTCAGCTCTGATACCATGGATAGGGTCACTGGCTTTTCAGTTGCCGGATACCAATTCGGAAACATTGCCTCAACACAACCGTGATAATTAATCGGTGATCTTTCAGTTCCAATATTGGAACCATATAAAACAACATTTGATTTGCGATCAGGATCAATGCCTGTGAGTATTTCTATACGTTGCTCATGCTGCATTTTCCAACTAATCAAGAGATCGGCTGGATACCTATCCTCGGG
>NZ_DFTU01000067.1:33454-65122 GCF_002379485.1 Methylophaga sp. UBA4204
CGGCTGGATACCTATCCTCGCTGCCTTTCTGATCAATTTTTTTGTGACAGTCATAGCACATCAACATGAGGTTGCTGACGTCATTCAAGCTGGTTGGCTTAGTTTTAAAGAGTCCCCAACCACGAGGCCCATTCTCAGAAAATGCGTAAATATGAGCATTTTGAGAGACATTGACCGATTCCTGGGTCACCGCTGATTTGTATAGCAACTTATTACACCCGCTAAACTGACAACGCGCAGCGGCACGAGCCCAAAGTTCTCGCTCAACAGGGCGTTTAATGTGCCTCGTGACTTCAACGACCATTCAAAACTCCTATAGTTTGCCAATTAACGGAAGTGAGCGCGGTGTTGTCGCATCACAGAGCAAATGGCTCACATAAGCACATCCGGCTATTAGCCCCAGCCCGCGAAGACACTTATCAATTGCCTCTTCCGGTTGCCACTCATACAAATGTTTGAGACCAACACCTAGTGCAGTTAACACCAATAGACTGTGGCAAAACTGGCGATGGTGAGGGTTACCCAAAGAGGGTTCCAAAATATCTGGAAGCTTGCCAAATAGAGAGCCAACCGTAATGGCAGTTACAGGATGGTGACTGACAGCTTGTTTTTTGTTGTCCGCCAAGGCAACGGTTAAACCAACCGCAGCCCCGACGGCCAAATGGGTTTTACCATTAGCCAAACTATTTCTCCTTCCTGACACCTTTAAAAGGTGTTTTGTCGGATGTCTTTACATCCATGAATCGACCAGTATCAGCATCTCGCTTTACCCAATGTCCGCTTGGCGTCTGAGTCTGAGATCTACCTTTAACGGCACCGTTTCTGTGTCCGTCACCTGATGGGGGATTTGTAGCCATAAAACCTCCTATTCTGCTTAACTTAATCACATTTATCAGATATTAATAAAAAAGATCCAAAGGATCTGATCAAATAATAAATTTCAATTCTGATTAACGCAAGCAGATTAACCAGAAAACCAAAAAAAACTACACAATTGATCGGTAGACAAATTCCAGTCCACCTGACTCTGCCACTTCTTTTTGCCCTAACACAAGACCTGTAGCATGAAGCTTCTTTAATCGACCACTGGCATTCTGTGCTGAAATGTCAAAGTGCTTAGATACATGTGACGAAGTCACTGTCTTTTTTGCAATAACAAAATCTAGAAGCTCTTTGACGGTCGCACTGAGTTTTACACCAAGCACTTCGTAACCGCTATCGCTCTTGACTAGAAGAGGTTGATCCTTGGCTGTAGCGCCATAAGACCAATTGTCCAGAAGGTCACGACTCGGTACATTAGAAAGGTAAAAACCTTTTTCTCCTTTTAATGCTTTAGCCAACGAGATTATACTTTCACGAGGAAATGAAGCATCAGTGAATCGAATCCCTTCCAAGCTGATAGCAAAAATATCGCATGATGGGTGACCATCAACGATCTTTTTAATCTTCACATAGGCTTCACTACCTTCATCGTTACCAAAGGCATGGTCAGAACCTACGACTTCTGAAAGAAGAATTTTATGAGTTAACTGTTTCATCTGCTTAAGTTGACACTATTTATCAGAAATTGTCAACATAGAAGTCAAAACAGATATGGGTTCCTGTGATAGGGACCAACCCTCGATCTTCAGAAACATTGATGAGTTGACCCTTCGAGTATTCCAAAGCCAATGAGAAAGTTAGCTGCCTAATTACAATGATAACTTTCTCTTTGCTAGCGTGCTCTCGACTACTCTTAAAGCCTAGCCCCCGGCCTTTACCAAAGCGACTAACCTCACCAGATGTAAATGCTTTTTGAACAAGCGCAATGTCATTCTCAACAGTTTCCGCTGAAAACTGTGCGTACAACTTCGGATGTTCACTTTGTAATGTTGTTCTCAAGGTAGCGGCAATACCTAAACCAGAGTCGGATATGACTGTTTGAATATGCTTTGGTTTATTATACGGTCGATACACTTGCAGACCTGCTAGTCCAGGTATTTTGGATTCACTGTGATCAGTAACGTTGCCTACAAGCTCTGAAAAAACAGTCTTAGCCGCTAAGAAATAGCTGGCTGAAGAATGCTCTACAAACCTGTCGCCCAAACGAATTACAAGCTCTTTGTTTTGGGTTGGCTGTGCAATCTCTCCTAGTTCGACCAAGGTATCGCTATTATCCCGATAAGTTTTAGCAGCTGACATCGCGGGCCTTTCAGGGAAACAAGTTACACTTTGATTAAGATAATCAAAGAAGCCATTTCTGCTAAAAAAACTGTGTGTATTAGGACATGCTGTAGTATCTATCACCACATCCTTCCCATTCGCAGTAAGCTGATTCGCCAGAGCAAGGAAACGGGCTAATGCTATCAGCAAAAACTTACAATCGATGCCAAATTTAAATGTTACCTTTGTTGCATCTTTTTGGTACGCAAGCTTACCGATAGCACTTTCAAAGGCTTTCTCATCAATCCAACCTGTACCGAAATCAATTTCCACATGCTGAGCCCGTATCAAGCACCATTCATGATTTGAGTTTTTCACAAACGTATCCTGGTTTTTGTGAAGAAACGAGTTCACTTGAGACTTATCCAGCCCCAGCTCCTTGGCAATTTGACGTCCTTTCAGGCCTGGTGACCCATCTAATAACTCTGAGATTGCCTTCAGCAAACCATCACTCCTTTCTAGCTACATACCTACCATTCGCTGCATACTTTGCGTCCATGACGCTTTAAATGCTGAATCTCCTGCGAACAACTTGTAGAGCTCAAGTTCATCTTTACGGCGTTGCAGCATAATTTCCTTGAGCATTTTTTCGAAGGCCAAATCTCGATTATGAGGATCTGGGTTGTTTTTGTATTTAGATTCGAAATCTGGGTGATTGCGGATACTCTCAGCGATGTTCACAAACTTAACCTTTTGCTCTTCAGGTGTGGCACTCCAGCCTTGGAACCATCGTTCATTAAATGTGCGAATGATTTCATCCAGCGGGTCAGTTTCTTTTTCACCGCCATGCGCCCCACGTGGGTTTGGATTTTGAGGATCAAGCTCCGCTTCTTGGTCGCTAAGTTTAATGCTGTGGTTAAGCTTCACACGTTGCAAACCGTATGAACTAAGATCGACAGAATCGAGAAGCTCATCAATAGCATCAGCATCGGGATCTTCCACTTTCAATTTCGGTATTAAAAACTTAAGGAACCAAAACAGTTTTTCCCAGCTGACCATTTCATAAGGCATGATAGAAGCCATCTGCCCATAGATTTTAACGAACTGTTTGGCTTTAATCTTAAAGTCCACTTTAGCTTCAGCTTCAAGCTCCAGCTCATGGTCAAACCGGGCTGCTGCAACATCAATGATTGGGCTGAGTGTTTGGGCGTCTTCATTGTTAAAATAACGCGTCACAAAGTCTTCAACTTCAAACCACTCGTACACACCGACATCGTCCATTTCATCTTTCAACTCGTGCAGTACGTTTATATCTGTAGCCTGGGACAATGACGTTGCGGTATAGAAAGGATCGAATGCTGACTGAATATCTTCAGTTGAGTTGAAAAAGTCTAAAACAAACAAGTCTTCTGTTTTCTTCCCTAGCTTAGGTGCACTGCGATTTAGCCTAGATAGCGCCTGAACACACAATACACTGGCGAGCTTCTTATCTACATACATGGCGCAAAGCTTAGGCTGGTCAAAGCCAGTCAGATACTTGTTCGCAACCACTAAAAGTCGATACTCATCGGTATCAAACATATCTTTGGTATCTGACTCTGCAAAACCATTAATATCTGCTTCGGTATATTCAATACCATCAACTTCTTTGGTTCCTGAGAAAGCAATGGCAACTTTAAAGGGGTTCCCTTGCTCCTCAAGTATCCGCCTTATCGCTTTGTAGTATCGAATGGCCGTATCAATATTTTGAGTGACCACCATTCCTTTGCCTTTACCTTTGAGCTTTTTCGCATTCACAACATGTGGAACAAAATGTTCCAGCATAATCTCTGCTTTGGTATCAATCGTTTGCTGGCTTCGCTCTACATAAGCTCTGAGTTTTTTCTGCGCCTTTTTGGTATCAAACTCAGGGTTATCAGCGATTGATTTCTCAATCTCATAATAACTTTTGTATGTCGTATAATTTGCCAGCACATCCAAGATGAAACCTTCTTCAATGGCTTGTTTCATCGAATACAAGTGAAACGGCTTGAAAGAGCCATCTTCTTGGCGCTGGCCAAATTTCTCCAAAGTGCTGTTTTTTGGTGTCGCTGTAAATGCCAGGTACGACGCATTCCCGCGCATCTTGCGCGATTTCATCGCCTGAAGGATTTTATCCTGTGCATCCTCTGCCTCTTCGATTTCAGACTTGCCCATCGCTCGGTTCATATTGTCATGCGCCGAACCAGACTGTGAGCTGTGTGCTTCATCGATGATCACCGCAAAGCGCTTGTCACTAAGATCGGCGATACCATCAATAATGAACGGAAATTTCTGAATCGTCGTTATGATGATCTTTTTGCCATTTTCGAGCGCCTGCTTGAGCTCAGATGATTTGTTCGCCGGGGCAATAATGTTCTTTACTTCAGAAAACTCTTTAATGTTATCCCGTAGCTGCTTGTCCAATAGGCGTCTATCGGTGACCACAATCACAGAGTCAAACAACGGCTGCTCCAAGCTTTTTCCGCCAGCTACATCAGACGAAGCAGGATAGGTTTCAATTAACTGATAAGCAGCCCAGGTAATAGAATTAGACTTACCTGAACCGGCAGAGTGTTGAATTAAGTAAGTCTGACCGACACCGTGCTGGGCGGCATGGTCCACCAATTTTCTCACCACATCCAATTGGTGGTATCGAGGAAAGAACAGGGTTCGCTTTGGTAATGGATCTTTGCTTGACCCATCCAGACGCACAAAATGCTGAATAATATTCGCCAAGCTTTCTTTGGTGAATACTTCTTGCCATAGGTATGCCGTTTTATGGCCAGTTGGGTTCGGTGGATTGCCTTGTCCAAGATTGTGACCTTTATTGAACGGCAAGAAGAAGGTACTGCCACCTGATAACTTGGTGGTCATATACACTTCGTCGGTATCGACCGCCATATGCACTAGGCAGCGACCAAAGGTCAGTAATGGCTGAGTTGCATCCCGATCATCTCGATACTGCTTTTGGCCGTGATAACGTGCTGTTTGCCCCGTCCATGCGTTCTTCAACTCCAGCGTTATCAAGGGTATTCCGTTGATAAACAATACCATGTCGATTTCTTGTAGGGGATTTGCTATGGAATAGCGCACTTGGCGAGTACAGCTAAACACGTTGTCTGCAAAGTTTTGCTTTACCTTCTCACTACTGCTTGCCAAAGGGGCTGGATAGAGCAAATTGAAGTGAGCATCGTCTACGCTTAGCCCTTTCTTAAGTAAATGCAGAATGCCATGCTTTTTAATCAGTCGGTCAAATCGTTCGAGTAACTTACGCTGCCAATCTGAGGGGTTGTTCTTTTGCAGTTTGGCCAGCTCTACTTCTTGTGTCTTTTGCAGAAATTGCCAGAAAAAACGCTCATCAATGGCATATTGCATATTGAAGTCTGATGCGAAACCAACCTGATAAAACCTATTGTGAAAATCAGGTGCAATTTCTTTCACGCCTGCTTTGAGCTCTTCCAGAGTTGTACCCGTTAAACACTTCTCAATCGCCGACTCTAATGCTTGCTCATTAGTTTGACTAACCATACTTATTCCCTAAACCTGCCGTTGCAACCCATGTAACACGAAAAAAGGTCTATCATTACCATTGACAGAACACCCTAAATTAGTTCAAACTTCCAATCGCTCACCTACCAATGCGTAGATAGAGGTGACCGCTAATCGCCCGGTCCACAATAGGCGACCATTCCTTTCTTCTAAAACCACTCACAAGCGTGTAACTCTGGTATAGAACCAGCGCTATATTCGTTAAACCATTTTTGGTAGCTAGCTCTTTTGTAAGCTTCCGTTATATAAAAACTTGTCACTAAAAAGGCATCCGAGGCCCCTAGTTTCTGCACTATAACCACAAAGTCTTCCTTATACGCCCATAAATAGAGGCGAATTGGCTTTTTGCCCTTGGTCTCTTTTCGATAAAACCTGCGAATATCAGCATGATCATGATTCAAGAGAATCGGACGAATCCATTCAATTCGGCTTGCTCTATCAGGATCTAATGGTCGAGTGACTATTTGAGTATAAGTTTTCCCCAGTTTAACTCGCTTTTTCCTTTCCCTTGTCGTTACATGCCAAAAGACTTCCTCTCGCCCATCTCTCATACCTTGCCCATTGGGATCAACGTAAATACTGGTCGCAAGTAACGTTCTTTGAGTGATAAAATCGCGTTGAAAGAGCGGGTAAAGGTGATCAAAAGCTTGCTGTTCACTAAATGAAGATAAATCTATTGGGCGGCTTAACATTCAACCACCTCTAACATTCGCTGGGGCAAAGCGAAATATATTGAAATTACGCTCCCATGGTGGGGTGCCATAGTCAAGCGCGTGCCCTAACTTCTTCTCAAGATAGTCAACAATCTTGGTTTTGATGAGACTGCTCTTTTCAATATCACTTCGGTTTTTATAGCTGATTGCGCCAATAATCAGATCACATGCCTGAATTAACTGCGACTCATACGACTGAATAATGTAGGGTTTTACATTTAATTCTTCACGACCTTCCGTCCTTAAAACCTCACATAGTTTTTTAGTTTTTTCCCCGCCCAAGGTATCCATATAGTCCAAGTAAATTCTGTATTCGTGCCCAGCTTCAAGAAAGTCTTTAAGCGTGTAGTAATACATCTTGTAATAGAAAATATTATGTGAACCCTCGTTGAAATGAGAATGTGCAAGGCGTTCTTTGTGCTGTACAACCGTCGCTTTGAACCACACGTCCACGTCGTCAACAATCAAATCTATCAAGGCGGCATAGAAATCAAACTGTTTATTAACTAATTTCGTCCACTTTAGCTCCGTATGGTAATTGTGTCGGTGACGCAACCATTTAATGTGTTTGTTTAGAGCAAGAGCTTTCTCTTCACTGCAACGTATTCCACCTAGCACCATAATGTCGGCACCATCATGTTCCAGATGGCAGCTTTCATCACAGAATATTTTATAAACCGTCATACCCCACCTTAATAAAAATTCTTTTTATTTAACGCCTCTACCGCGCTATCCAGCGCCAGTAAATCTAAGCGTTCACGGCCTGCGTCCAGCACAAAAGGAAAAAGCACAAAGCCATCAAACTCCTTTTGAATAATCAGTAGCTCTTCACCCAGTGCGGAAGGCTCGTGTGCCAAGCGCAGCCCTGAGCGGGTAAAAAGCTGAAGATGCTTGCGCTCAGTAAAGCCCAACTCAGTGAATCTCTTCGTCTTAACCGGACTAATCCTGTTGGTTTGATGATTTACCGTGAACATAATCGCATCCTATTGCTCGACCATTTCTGGAGTGATCTTGATTTTTCCTGTCACGGCGCTGTTGATCAGGGTGGTTTTGTATTCTTTGAGCTTACTTATCTGTTGGTGTTGTAACTTAATACATTCCTCAATTTCGAACTCCTTATCTTCGATAAAGGCGATTATATCCAATTGCTCACTAACACTTGGCACAGCAAATTTATGATTCAATAAGTCCGTCTGAGTCATACTAGGTAGTCGATCCTGAAAAACTCTTTATCTGGCAGTCACCAAACTCAGGCTGCCAACATTCCTGTCAATCCATAATTCCAAAATCCTGTCCCACGAACCAAATTTTATAGCCAAAAAAAGCAGCCTCATCCATTTCCTGAAGTTGAACGCAGCTGCCGCCATCAGAACATTAATCTGATCGCCTATAAATCCTTTCAGCCTGTTTCTGTTTAGCCGATGGTCTGATTTCAGGTGGCCAATCACCGGCTCGATACCTGCTCGCTTTCTAAACCGCTTTCGCATTAATTCCGTGTGAGACTTGTCGGCATTTCTGGCATTCACACCCGGAATCAAAATTCGAGTGTTGTGAAATTTTTTACGACCTTTATAACCTCTGTCACACAATCCATATTTCGGTGCCTGACCACACAACTTTTCCACTTGCAACAATACTTTCGGCAATGTGTGGCCATCGTATTTGTTCTTGTCAAAGGCCATGGCGCCAACAATAATCTTTGAATCACGGGTTGCCGCAATGGAAACCTTTGTTCCAAATTCGTATCGTTTGTGCTCTTTGCCCTTACTCATGCAATAAACATGGGGCTCGTGCAGGCTGTATAGCTTGTTTTTGTCGCCTCGCTTTTGGCAAAGGCCTTTGTCAAACAGTGCAAATTCTTCGGCAAAGTTTTGCAGGATATCAGCAGGCAATTTACGCTGTAATTCACGGAGTAAACAGCCTGCGATGGTTTTTAACCGTTTCACTGCCTTGCGGGCTTTGGCTCGATTCCGTGGGTGACCAGAGAATCGACATGCAAGTTTGTGTTGCTTGATCTCTTTCGCGTAAGAACGCCGCTGCTTTATCCCGGAGCGTTTCGCTATTTTCTTACACCGAACGATAATCTTCCGATACAGCTTGGCATCGGTCGGGAAAGTAATGTTCTTTTCCTGCACCGTGGTATCAATACAAACTTCCTCTTCCCGTGCTGATTCTCCATGAATCACAATCGAGACCGCCAGTATCTTATTAAATCCTTCTTCCCCAATGCGTTTTCGAAAATAAATCAAGTCCGTTGGGTCGCAGGGAAATTGCCACTGGAATTCAACCTCACCACAAAAAGCCTGCCAGTACGGATTTTGAACCCAGTGGCGAATCAAAGATTCATCACTTTTGTCTTCCAGGTGCTTCAAAATGCAAAGCCCGACCATCAATCTGATCGGCTTTGCGGGACGCCCTTTGGTTGAATACAGTGGCGAAAATTCTTCTTCAAAATACGACCAAGGTATCGTCTTGGCCAATTGAAGCAACGGATGCTTTGGATTCAATTGATCCAGCAAGCTCGGCGCCATAAAGCTCATCTGCTTGTCACTGGGAGACGACTTTATCATTCAGAACCCTATCAATTTCGACCAGGAAACAGAGGAAAAACCTCCAAAACTGGTCGAAATTATAGCCTGTAACAGAGAGTATTTCCTTACTTATCAAGCTGTTATTAGTTTTTCAGGATCGTCTAGGTAAAGCTGTTGCTGTCGAATAAAAACCAAATGGAATAGTTGTTGCGCAAAAATATAAGTACTTGGTTACCACACGGGTATTGCAGACAGCATAAAACATCGTGTCAACAGTCCAAAAAGCCTCATTAACATATAATGGCTTATCAATGGTTCCCTTTCTTCCTAATAAAACGGCTTCACCTTTGTATAAAAACCTATTGGCAAAAGTAAACTGGCCTCCAGAACCGTAAACAGAATAACCAGAATCACTTTCCACATGCTTATAATCTATGCCATTCTTTATTCGCGCAAAGGTCTTCATTTTTTTCACTTCCCAATGCTCCGGTATCTCCCCAATCCAATCCACGCCGGAATCTTTCATTGGAACATTGGGATCAAGCCCTTGGGTCACCGCCTGTTGGATGATGATCTGCTTACGCTCTTTGAGCAGGTTAATTTGCTGCTCTTTGATAGCAATCGCTTCGTCGATCTGAGCGGTTTTCTTGTCGAGAAAATTGGCTATTAGGGTTTGCTCTTCGAAAGTCGGAAAAGGCAGATATAGTTGCTTGAATTGCTCCTTATTAAGGCTCTCCCTTAACTCCATAATGCCTGTACAATACCTTATTAGTGATTTGTAGAAAGGCTCATTATGAAATAAGTAGGCATAGTACCTAATATTAAAGCTTTTCGTTTTAGGTCTAAGAACTATATAGACTTGGCTAAGCGCTCCAAAGTATTTACTCAAGCCAAGCGAACCAATCACGACATTCATCTTGTTTATAACAAGATCATTTTCATAAACAAGTTTATATCGCTCTATATCTTCGGATTTATTATTGCCTATTGCACCTTTTTCATCATAAGGAATAACACCTCTATCCCTTGTCACAGATAAAATATGGTCTGTTTTTGGCCCTGTATTTTTCTCGTTTCTTTCCTCAAAAATTGCGCGGATAGGAATTAACTTCCATTCACAAGGGATTAAGCCAGAGTAATCTGAATATGAATCTTTATATGCCTCATATTTCGGCATCAACGCTAAACTTTCCATTAAGCTTCTCCCTGAACTTCCGCTACGTTCACACCCAAACTCTCTATTCCAAGGATTTGCGCAATAAGGCCTTCGGCTTTTTGTTCTAGGTTGATGATATCGGTTGCGACCTCTTCTAAACTACGCAGAGGTTTATGACGGTAGAAATACTTATTGAAGCTGATTTCATAGCCAATTTTTACTGTATCTAGGTTTATCCATGCCTCATCAACATGTGGCTTCACTTCGTCTAGGAAGTACTGGTAAATGCTTTGCAGCTCTCCGTCTTTACGTAGGGGAACAGATTCTGTGTCTCGCAGGTCTGAGTTGGTCTCGTAAGTGATGAACTCGCCCTTTTTACCGCCTTCTGTGGTAGGAACGGGGTAATAACCAAAATCGGGCAGGTCAGAGACTTCACACTCATAGCGCTCCAGAAGGTCGTCTAATTTATCACCCGTTAATTTAACTACCTTTTTAACCACTTTCTTGGCGGTTTCGTCATACCAGCTCACCGCGTTCAGGATGGCATTTTTCTCAGGTGCTGAAAGCTTAATAGCATGGGCTTTTAACGATTTATCAACTTGGGTTTTAAAGCTATTAAAGTCATCAAATTCAATGCTACCGATATCAGCCATCAGCGTTTGTGCCGTTTCAAGCAATGCTTTAAGCGCCAGCCAGTGTTTCACATCAAGCAGTTTGGCCTTAGCCTTGGCATTGAGACTGATGTCGTTCTCTTCACACCAAGAAAGAATGTCCTTCTCAATGGATTTTAAGAAGCTCTTTTTCTTTTCAGTACCATAGCCAGTTTTTTCGTAAACACGTTCGCCGTGCTCTGCGTACACGTACTCCATCACTTCACTAAGCTGCTTATCAAAACGCAGTGGGGCTATTGCGTCTTGAGTGAACTTGGCTCTTCGGCGGTCTGGGCGCTCGATAGTGACTTTGTAGTAGCCAAAGTCGTCATTACTAAACACCTTACTGGCGATACCGATAGGATCATTGTTTACATCAAGCGCTCTTTCAACGTCCACACACGCGAGGTAAGTATCGGTGATTTCCGTAATGTGCTCAGGTGCAAATTCGCAGTTTTTGTTACCTAAGTTCTTACGCAACTTACGGTATAGCAAGCTGGCATCAATCAGTTGCACCTTACCTTTACGTGCCTCAGGTTTATTGTTGTTCAACACCCAAATGTAAGTGGTAATGCCGGTGTTGTAGAACAGGTTATTAGGTAACTGAACGATGGCATCTAGCATGTCGTTTTCAATGATGAAGCGACGAATGTTACTTTCGCCACCGCCCGCATCACCGGTAAAGAGCGATGAGCCGTTATGAACAGAAGCAATCCGGCTGCCTAATGGGCTTACACTCGGATCTTTCATCTTGTTGACCATTTCCATTAAGAAGAGCAGCTGGCCATCACTTGAACGTGGCGTGGCATCCACCACTTCGAGATTTCCCCAATAGTCTTTCAGGCTAACCTTAAAACGTGGGTCAATCACATCACTGCCGTCTTTAATGTGCTTCTGTTCAGACGCCCAACTCTTACCATATGGCGGGTTAGACAACATAAAGTCAAAGCGTGAAGCCGCAAACTCGTCAGTAGACAAGGTTGAGCCTACTTTGATGTTCTCAGGGTTGTTACCTTTGATCATCATGTCCGATTTACAAATCGCGTAGGTCTCGTCGTTGATCTCTTTGCCGTAAAGGTAAACATCTCGGCTGTCGTTTGGATATTTCTCTTCAATGAAGTTTTGAGATTCAGTCAACATACCACCGCTACCACACGCAGGGTCATACACTGTCATGGTAAGCGGTAACTGGTCTTTCACTGGGTCGAACACCAGGTGCGTCATCAATTCAATCACTTCACGTGGCGTAAAGTGTTCACCTGCTTCTTCATTGTTTTCTTCGTTGAACTTGCGGATCAACTCTTCGAACACGTACCCCATACCCAGGTTAGTAAGGGCTGGCATCTTGTTGCCATCTGGGTCTTCGACCGTTTCATGAGTTAGGTTGATGTAAGGGGAAACAAACTTTTCGACGACATCAAGAAGGACTTGCTTGGAGGCCATGTGACGAATTTGCGATTTGAGGTTAAAGCATTCAATGATCTCTTTAACATTATCGCTAAAGCCAAGCAGGTACTCTTCAAAGTTGGCGAGTAATATCTGTTGGTTATTTGTCGCGGTGTTGAACAGGGATTTCAGAGTCCATTTAGATGTATTGTAAAAGACATAACCACTGGCCGCCTTTAATGGTTCATCATCAAGCTCCGTGGCTTGCATCTCTTCTTTTTGGAACTTTACCTCTTCAAGCACGGCTTCTTTGGTAGGTTCTAGTAACGTATCTAAACGTCGTAATACCACCATAGGTAAAATCACATCGCGGTACTTACCGCGAACGTACACATCACGTAAACAGTCGTCGGCAATGTTCCAAATAAATGAGATGAGCTTGTTATGTACACTATGATCCATTTTCTTTTCCTGTTCAGTGTTGGTTGCATCCCACTAGGTTGCTGCAACGGCTTCACTATAAATTTAAAATTCTGTTCTTTCTGTAACGCCTCAATGGTCGCTACATCATTCGATTAACTTGTTCTGCCAGGCGCAATGCTTAAGTTTGTGACACCATAAAGTGCCTGGCTGTTACGCAACCAAAGCTGATACTCAAAGCCCATTAATGAGTGTTCCGTAGAACAATCAACATGCCATTGGCGAAGCAAATACCCAGCGGTTGCAGCTCTAATCTCAACCTTCATCACGCCCCCCGTCATGCCATAGTCCAGCTCTATCGCTTCGCTGTGCTCAATACGTGGGTGCGGCACTAACTCTAGCTCTACAAATCGATTCCATTGCCGATCTTGGGTTTCGAGCTCCGTTTCAGACAACGTAGAGTCTTCAAGCACAACCGCTGCTTTAATGCGGGTCAATACAAAGTCACGGAACTCACCATGCTTGCGGTCAAAACCACGAACATGCCAACGCAGGCCATTGTCCACCAGCGTATGCGGTACAATTTCACGCGTGGTTTCACCGCTCGATAACGACACATAGGTGATACTCAAGGCTTTGCCTTTGTGTATGGCCTCGGTGACTTTCGCCACTATAGATAGGCTTGGCTTGTTTAAGTGATAAGGCGCTTCACACGCCAGTGGTGGTTTTACCTTTCCAGTGAAGCCATCTCCGTACCCTTGGCTAATGGTTGCCAGTGTTCTCACAACGTCGTAGTCGAACAAGGGTTCAAAAGCTTCACCACGCTTATGCAACTTGAGCTTTTGGTCATACTCAATGTTGCCTGGCGCGAGCTCTCTGTACATTGTGAAGTCTTTCGTTGCCTGTGCAGCGGCTATGCTGAAGCGATCGACTAAGTCCGCCCGTACCGCTTCTCCCTTAAACAATAAGGTGAAATCGATGTGGGCAATGCGATCCCTGGTTGCTTGTGGCAACTGCGCTATCTGCAAAAGCCTATCTGACTTCGCCACTACTGTTTGTTTCAGACCATCATTTGTCATGCGTCTTGTTTATCCAATTCAACCAGTTTCTTAAAACTCTGTTTATACAGTAAGGACCGACATCGCGTAATCACATTGAAAAGCATCACTCAATGCTGCTCTTCATTCGCAATGACTTAGCAATCTCTACCGGTTGAAGCTGGACAGATGGCCATAAAACACTGAATAGGCTTCAACCTAATTAATTTTATTAGGTATCATCCTATCACAAATTATTTTGTAGGGAAGACTAAGCGGCAACTTTTTGATCTGGATTGCAATTGCCGCTCAGGTATGGGCGTGAAGACATTGTTTCATACCATTGATGATAGCCGCTATCAATGCGCTACCCGAACCAGTGGCACCACGATTTTACTGCGATGAGATACCCCTTTGTCCGACTCTGTAGACAGCAGAGCCCGTTGCTCACTCTCCCGAATGCGCCTGGCAACTTCTGCCTGGGCTGGTAGCAATGGCAGCATCCCTTCAGCAATCGCCTCTGGGGCAGACTCTTGGCCACAGGACATCAAATGCTTCCATGGATCTTTAAGAAAGCGCTCGAACGTGATGCCAAATTCAATGATGCGGGCAGAGACGAAGATTTCGCCCCAGTATTCAATGTAGGTGTCTTGGTACATGGAAAGATTCCTCTTATTGGTTAAACCATGAGTTCACTTTCCATTTTCCAGAGGTTTTCAAATATGCAAGGCTTACCTTGTAGAGAGCTACAAAGCTTTAAATCTATTGCGGGCATCTTTGTAGTCATAGTGGGCATGTTCTGAGCCACGATGATACAAATCATCCAGGTAAGTTTGTTCCTGCGGCAACTCGTCTTCGCTGATTTCGCGCCACCAATGTTTGTTGGCACCTTTAACACCGTCATGCCAGCGGTAACCACGCTCTTTTAAATAGTCCTTTACGTCAAACGGCGCACCAAACGCACGAACTAACACAGTTCGCCTGTCTGCTTCAGACAACAAGTTTGCAACGGACTCGGGCAACAATTGAAACAACCAGGACATCGCCAAACAATCGGTTGCAGCTCGGTGTCCTTCATAGAACCAACCTAAGCGAAGCAGCAGGTACTCAAGTTTCCGACTTTCAAAGCCCAGTGCTTTCCAATCTATGCCGCTAGCTGAACAGGCCCAAGATAGATGGCCTAATGCAGCAAACCGCTTTTCAAAGAAAGGACGATCAAACTGCGCATTGTGTGCAACCACCAGCGGATCATCTGATAACCAACTCGCTACCAGTGAATCATCAATGTGCTGGCCTTGCACCATATCATCGGTGATACCGGTTAAGTCGGTAATCAGCTCGGGGATTGGCTTGCCGGGATCTTCATACAAGCTGATCACATCAACAATCGACACAATCCGCTGAGCAGAGGGGCTGTAAAGCACCTTAACCATACCAAGCTCAATAATGGACTCGTCCTCGGCAGACAGTCCGGTTGTCTCTGTATCGAGCAGCACCATTGGCTGTTCATCACCAACCATAGGAGAAAGTTCAAGTGGCCAGGACTGCGGCTCACGCGTTAATGGAATACGCTCCAGCAATCTAAAATCTTCTGGTCTTTCTGGGATATCCGCGAGGCGCTCTAGCGGAAATGGTGCAGGGGCTCTTGTCATTGATGGTTCCTCTTCAATTCTATTGTTCGCTTTAGGTGATTTCACTGTGCCACAGGTTTTTCTAAATGCACCTTGGATACCTCAGCGTTTTTTTAATCTTTCTACTGGGTGAACCCATGTATGAAGGCTTTGGCTAAGCCTTTCAGAAAGCCTTAGCTAAACCCTTTAGGTAACCCTTACCGATACCCTTTAGGTATGGCTTAGCCAACCCTTTTTCAAACGGTTGAAAAAGGCTTGAACTGAGTTCGACTGAGCATTTTAATGATGCTCCTGACTTCGCTTTAAGCCAGTAAATTCAATACGAAGCAGAATTTTACTAACTGTTTTTAAACCCTTTGCAAAGGGTTCAACAAGCCTTGTTTGACGGTTACTTGACCCATGCGTTAACCAGTAGCAGTAGCAGTAACAGGATCAGTAACAGAAACAAGAGCAGTAGGCAGAAGCAGTATTGTCCAAGCCTTGCAGGCTTTGACGAGGGCGAGCAATCCCCACATCAAGCTTTTCAACACAAAAAAGAAATCACCCACGACACAACGTCTTACTCGAACAACTACAGTTTTACCTACAATTTTACTTGTAGAAATCAGCATAGCATTAGATACTGTATAAACAAACAGTATTAATTCTATTTTTTCGAGGTTCGTCATGAGTGTCTCGCTGATAGGCCGTAGCGGCGCACTTGCCTTCATCAAAGCCAAGCGCCTTCGTATTCCATTGTTCATGGAACGTGTTTCTGCTGGTTTTCCCTCACCAGCGCAGGATTATGTTGAGCAAACGCTCGACCTCAACGAGCTGTGCATCAAGCGACCGGCTGCAACGTTCTTTGTGCGTGTTGAAGGTGATTCAATGATTGATGCTGGGATTCACCCAGATGATATTTTGGTGGTTGATCGTTCTGTTCAAGCAGAACACGGTGACATTGTCATCGCTGGCATCCATGGTGAACTCACGGTAAAGGAGCTTCAACTAAGGCCGTGCGTCAAGCTGATCCCAAGAAACCAGGCGTATGAGCCCATTCATATTCCTGAAGGGGCAGAGTTAGAGATATTTGGTGTGGTCACCAATGTGGTGCGAAACATGCGCCGTAAGTCGTGACTGTCCCATGCCTGTATTTGCCTTGGTGGACTGCAACAACTTTTACGCCAGTTGTGAGAAGCTGTTTCGTCCTGATTTAAAAGATACGCCGGTTGTGGTGCTGTCCAACAATGACGGCTGCGTGGTTGCACGCTCGCGTGAAGCTAAGTTACTCGGTATTAAAATGGGCGTACCCGTCTTTCAGATCAAAGCCGAAATGCAGCGCCATGGCATTTTGGCATTCTCCTCTAACTATGCGCTGTATGCAGATTTAAGCAGTCGAGTGATGCGCACTTTGGAAGAGATGGCACCACGAGTAGAGGTTTACTCCATTGACGAAGCGTTTTTGGACTTAACCGGTATTGAGTCTGCCATATCCCTTTTCGAGTTCGGACAACAAGTGCGAGAGCGTATAGGCCACTGGATTGGGATCACCGTCTGTGTAGGCATTGCACCGACTAAAACACTCGCCAAGCTGGCTAACCATGCCGCCAAGAAATATCCTGCTACTCAAGGAGTTGTAGACCTGACCAATCCAGATCGGCAACGTCGATTGCTCGCATTAGTCCCTGTTGATGATGTTTGGGGCGTTGGTAGACGGCTTACTAAGCGTTTAAATGCGTTGGGTATCACCACAGCCTTAGATCTCGCCAATGCCTCTCCTAGAGCCATCAGAGACCAGTTTTCAGTGGTTTTAGAGAGAACCGTCAGAGAGCTCAATGGTGAGTCGTGCATTGAACTTGAAGAGATCCCGCCAACTAAGAAACAAATCGTCTGTAGCCGTTCATTTGGCGCAAAAGTAACGCAATTTGAATTGTTACGTGAGGCCGTATGTGAATACGCAACCCGCGCCACTGAGAAGCTACGCAAAGAACAGCAGCAAGCCAAAGTGATGACCGTGTTCATACGTACCAGCCCCTTTAAGGACAACGAGCCGCAATACAGCAACTCTGCATCGGGCGAGTTGTTGATACCCAGTTGTGATACGCGGGATTTTATTGAGCTGGCCAATCACTTACTCAAGCGGATTTGGAAGGATGGATTTCGTTATGCCAAAGCGGGCGTCATGCTGTCTGACTTTTACGATCCAGGCATGTTTCAACCAGGACTATTCGATGACGTATCGACCCGCTCTAATAGCCAGCAGTTAATGTCTGTATTGGACACCATCAACCAAAGCGGTGCCGGAAAGGTTTTCTTTGCTGGACAAGGTACGAAGAAAGATTGGTCGATGAAGCGAGAGCATTTGTCTCCCGCTTATACAACACGCTGGGACCAGTTACCGCGAGTGAAATAGCGCCGATAATTCAGTAGGCATTCACTCTGCGACGCAGCATGTTGAGCTTATCAACTTGGCGTCGAATATCACTGAAAAATTCCTCTTTCTCCATGGCCAGCGCTAACTCCCACTCTTTGGCCAAACCTTGGCAGTCCAAAAATGAGTATCTCAGCTTCGTCTTTGAAATACGCAGTCCTTTACTAAAGACCACGCGCTTGCCTCGTTGACCGTGAAAACTGTTGATGTACCACTCGATGCCAAAGCCATACTTAAAGTCTCTGATACGGACACCAAGCAGACCCCAGTCTTTAAAGGACGCATTCTCACGAACCTTGTAATGGGTAACCCAAAAGTCATCAACTTCAGCTCGTGCCAGCGCTTTTAGTCTGTCCGTTTCTTGCTGAAGTAAATTTGATACATCTGCTTTCCATTGTTCATTGACGATTTCTACCAAACCAATTTCCTCACCCAATTAACCCCAAAAGCCAAAACCACTATCCGTTTGGCTTTTGGATCGAAACGCCAAACGTAAAACTGCCGTAACAATCGCTGTTTGGCGTCTCGATATAAATCGACTCGCTCAATCCCATACCTGACAAGGGATACAGGCCGATTTCACTTAAGAATGCCTGAAATGACGTATCGCCATGAAGATACAAACCGTTTGGCGAGTTCAGGCCAGAATGCAAACGACGTTTGGCGTCTCGATTTTTTTGGCTCAGTCATCCGCCGCCAAACAGAGCCTATTCTCATACTTTTGCGAAAATGCAATAGGCAGATAGATGAAAGGATTTGTCACCTTTCTGCCCACCGCCAGTGCACCGAATCCTGATAATGACATTTGAGTGAACCGCCAGAGCACTTGGACATGCCCAAGCGTGACCAGCGCGGTTGATTGAAAACCGTTAGAGCACTTTGAGTGCACAGGAGATAAGTATGTTTGTACTAGGCGTAGATATCGGTTACTCAAACCTGAAGCTGGCAATTGGCCAATCAGGCAGTGAACCGAAAACCATTATTCTGCCAGCGGGTGCCGGTCCTGCGGATCGTATGCCGGAGCGTATCGGTGGAGGCGATGATGAAACTTGTTTGTATGTGTCTGTCGATAATGAGCGTTGGGCGGCTGGTGTGCCTGCTGGACGCCTTCAAGGCTGGGAACGAGAGCTTCACCCGGAATATCCCACCACAAAAACCTATAAGGCGCTTTTTCATGCCGCCTTGTTAATGGCTGAAACAGAATCCATCGATTTGGTTGTCACTGGATTACCGGTTTCCCAGTTTCATGAACCACAACGTAAGTCTGACCTTGTGAAGCGTTTAAAAGGTGTCCATCAAGTGACGCCTAAGCGCAGCATCACCGTTCATGACGTCAAAGTACTACCACAGCCTGCCGGTGCCTACATGGATCTAGTTCAAACAGGTGGTGATTTGGGCTTGATTGAAGAAGGTCGCGTCGTCGTCATAGACCCTGGCTTCTTTTCAGTTGACTGGGTTGCCCTTGAGGCCGGAGAAATTCGCTACAGCTCATCAGGAACCAGTCTTCAGGCAATGTCCGTGCTACTGGAAACGATTGATAAGCTGATTTCGGAAGATCATGGTGCCAAAGTGGGTATGGATCGACTTGAAAAAGCCATGAGAACAGGCGACTTACAGGTGCTGCTATTTGGAGAAAAAGTCGATATTTCACCTTATCTGAATGCTGCCATGAAAAAGGTAGCGCCTGTTGCGCTTACAGCCATGCGTCAATCTATGCGCGACGAAAGCATTAATGCGGACTTGGTATTGATCGCCGGAGGTGGAGCCTTGGCTTATAAGGAAGCGGCCAAGGAGATTTTTTCACGAAGCAAGATCATCGTGCCTGAGCAGTCTGTTTTGGCGAACGTCCGAGGCTTCTGGTTTTATGGGGCCTGATTATGAGAGTTGTCGTCAACATTCCCCCAGGGAGCCACCCAGAACTACTCAAAGAATTGGAAAAGACGCCGCCACGGGAACGCGCTGAGCGTCTGCGGATGCTGGCCACCTTTGGGTTAATTCACATGAGCCAACCCAATCTATCCACGGCATATGTACCGGTGGATGGCCATGCTCCAGAAGTTGAAATTACTTCTGTGAGTACAGCGCCAGAACCCAAAGCAGAATCACGTAAACAATCATTAAAATCAAAACTAGGGCTGGGCTTATAACATGGCGTTATCAGTTAGCTGGCTCGATGCCAGGTTAAATAAAGAAGCAAAAGAAACCGTAGTAAAAGCCGACCGAGATGGGTTAAGTGCTCGGGTATCGCCCAAGGGCAAAATTGTTTTTCAGTTTCGTTATCGCTTCGATGGCAAGCAACAGCGGGTAGACATAGGTACTTACCCACTAATCAAGCTTGCTGAAGCCAGGAATGAGCTGGATAGGTTAAGGGCAGTACTTGATCAGGGCAGAAATCCCAAGCTCTACCTTCAGCAGGAACGGGCCAAGTATTCTGCCAACCAAAGTTTCGAATCGATTTTTCGAGACTGGATAGACTCTGCCGGTAAGCAAGGGCTAAAGGAGAAAACGTGGCACTTCCAAAAACGCAGCAGTGAAATATATTTGCTGCCTCGACTTGGCAAGTATCCATTAACTGACATCAATGAATTGTCCTTAAGAAACTGTCTTCGTGAGGTTTCGGAGTCGTCTCCTTCAAACACAGAACGTCTAGTGTCTGTGCTGCATAAGTTCTATGACTGGCTGATTGATGAACAGATCTTGGAAATTAACGCTGCTGCTGGGATCACAGCAAAGAAGGTTGGCGGTAAGAAAGGCAAACGAACTCGGGTGCTAAATGACAACGAGATCAGGATACTTTGGCGCTATTTGCATGAGTCAAAAATCACTGAGAAGAATCGCATCTACATAAAATTGCTTCTGTTATTGGGAGGCCGTAAGGGAGAACTCATTCAAGCTGAAAAGCATCACTTTGACTTGCAATCTGCAATGTGGACAGTGCCCATAGAGATCCGCAAACAAGGTGAGAAAATTGGAGCGCCGATCATGCGGCCATTGATTAAGCCAGCTATTGAGCTGATTGAACTGGCGATGCAGATGAGCAAATCAACCTACTTGTTTCCCGCGAACGGACAAGAAGAACTTGCCACAAATGGCTTTGATACCACTATTCCTAATAATGTGAAAATCTGGGCTCGCAGATCGCTTGGTGTTGAGATGGAACATTGGTCTATGCATGATCTTCGCAGAACGATGCGAACGCGAATGTCAGCCATCACCACGCAAGAAGTTGCCGAGTTGATGATTGGCCACAGCAAAAAAGGGTTGGATGCTATCTACAACCAATATCAGTACCTGGGTGAAATGCGTCATGCTTACGACGTTTGGTATCAACAGCTAGAAACCATCATCGAGCCGACAGGCTTTCCATTCAACTGGCGTTTCGGACAGTAAAATAAAAGAAAGAGGCTCAGTCCTCTTTCTTCTCATACTCCTCCAAGTCTTCAATGTGCCACAGCTTGTTTCGTGTATTTCGGTTGATACGAGGTTGCGGCAAGCTGCCATCTTTTATTCTTCGCCAGAGCGTCGTATAGCTAATGTGGTAACGAGCCATCACTTCGTAAGACGTTAGAAAAGGGGTTACCTGGTGCGCTACTGCTGTCATCTGCATTCTCCTGAAAATCAATGTAAAGCTATCATCGCCTGATTCATCACTTGTTGATGGTCAGAAAGATGCATGATTTGTTCAGAAGATTAGCCTTATCAAAACACAAATGTTGCTATTAGGTACTTTTCAGCTCAAACCTATGAATAACAAGGGCTACAAGGCGGTTTGTGTCATGAATAGCAATCAACACGCCTAACGAGAAAAATTTGTACACACTGTTTGTACACTCGCAACGATGACACACCAAAAACCACAATGACGAACCCTTTAAATTCATAAGCTTATAAACAAAAAACTAGAGATGATCGCATTTTTTCCGCTTTTGTGATATCGAAACCAAAGTACCAAAAGCAAGAGGTACTTTCTTCATCAAACCCAGTAATCACAAGGCCTACAGCCAGATTTGTGTCATGAAATTTTCGCCAAAGGCCTCTAAAACGGAATTTGTACTCAAGTTTGTACACACTTTCCGAGGTTACGCTTGAACATCATTGAAAAGCAAAGAAACGAGAAAAAGACAAAAAGCCTTTAAATTCAGTACGTAGAGATGTGATTGTGGTGTGCAATGAAAGGTGGTTTTAAGCGTTGAAAGGCTGGGTGGCATCAGGGTGGGAGATAATGGCAAAGGTGCGTCGTTTTGAGACTTGTTTCTGTAACAGGCTTTCGGACATATTGACTCAGTTTTAAATTAGATAGGCCAAGCAAACTTGGCAGCACGCGCAATAAACCGCGTATTTTGGATGAAAATCAGGATGTAGACAATTCGGCACTTGCCGCTTCAACACGATTACGACCAGATTGCTTGGCACGATACATAGCCTGATCGGCTCTTTCTAACAAACGCCTGCGACTTTCAGCGCCTGTTATTGCTTGAGCGACACCGATACTGACGGTAATTTTGCCGACAGTTTCGAACTCAACCATTTCAATATGTTGACGCAGACGTTCTGCCAGCGCCATGGCTTCATCCAATGTGTTATGCGATGCCAGTACAATAAATTCTTCACCACCCCAACGACCTAAATGGTCACTGACCCGCAGTTTTGATTGCACTTCCTCTGCAAGCCGGGTTAAAACCTGATCGCCCATATCATGACCATAGGTATCATTGACCGATTTAAAGTGGTCTACATCAAACAGTAATACCGAGCATGGGTGTCCATAACGTTCGACGGCGGCCAATTCGGCATCAATGGCCAATTCCATTCGATAGCGATTCCAGATTCGGGTCAACGTATCCGTATGCGCAATCTCTTTAAGCTGTTTATTAGCACGTTGTAATTCTTTGTTGAGTCGGTTGATTTGGTGCACCGTAATCGCTACTGCCAAATCTTCAGCTAAATCCTGCGCTGCATGCTGTTGACTTGCTGACCAGCGTTGAGCTTCACTCTCAATGGTTTCTACCCAAATTTCATGACCACGCTCTTCAACACGATGCAGTGGATTCGATGTCTCAGCTTCTATTATCTGTTTTTTTCCCACCCAACTGCATTGCATTTTCTCAGCGTCACGAAACAACAAAAGCCATCCAGATTGGTTGTGTTCGATTGGTAAAGGCACGGCTAGTAGACCTGCCCGTTTTCGTAGGTTAACCAGGGTATTCAAGGCACTCTTTGACAGATGGTCACACGCCCAGCAGGTCTTATGGCCGATATTTTCTGTAAGCCATTTACCGACAAGGTCCAGCTCAAAGTTATCCAGGGTTTCTCCGGCACATCGCACTTGCTCCTGGTATAACAAAGCGATACCGCTGCAATTAAACAGCTTCATCCAGTTCTTGGCATATTTATCGAGTAATGTTGTGGGCTGGACAACTTTGTCACGTTCCGCTGAGAGCAGTTCACGGCTATTTAAGACCTGCTCCAGAAACTGGGCCTGTTGTCGGGCTTGCAATAAAAATAATCGTTGAGATGCCATTTGCACAAGATTAAAGGCAGCATCGCGTTCCGCTGCCGAGATATCACTCGCAGCGAAATGATGACAGGTCAGAATGCCCCATAGCCGTTGTTCATCTGTTATCGCAATGGATAATGAAGCACCTATATTTATCTCGCACAGATACTGGTAGTGAAATGGAGATAATGCTCTGAGTACACCGGCCGTTAAATCCGGTGTTGGCAAACTGATTGAGTCTGAAGTCGGCACCAATGGCACGACCTTGGCACTAACATCCGGTACGTGACGCAAAGGATTGGTCGCATACCGATTTCTTACTATGCTGGGAATATCACTGGCAGGAAACCGGTAATTCAATAAACTTCTGGCAGGGTCACTGCATTCTTCCGCAATTGCTATGCGTTGCCAGTGCGAATCAAACTGACATAACAACACGCGATCATAGCCCGTCACGGCCTGCACACTTTGCACTAGCATTTGTTGTAACTGACCAATTTGCTGAACCTTTGCCAAACGACTCAGCCATTCATTAACGATTGGCAATAAACGCTGTTCTCCGGAACGGGAAAGCGGCTCAAATTCCACGATGATGGAGCCATCATAGTGGTAAGCCATCACATGAAACCGCTGATATGATCCATTTACCTGACGATTAATAGTGAATGGCGCGGAAAGACGTGAGTTTTTAGTGAGCGCCTGCTGCAAGCGGTGTTGTAATTTGCCCCCCAGAATATCTCTTGGTGACGACATCAGGGCTGCATCTATTGAAACACCCAATATATTCTGTAAATTGGCACTGACCTGGAAAACTTTCTGTAAATCAGCATCAAAACGGATTAAACAACCGAAGGGCTGGATACCTTCAATCATAATCTCTGGATGATGTTGTTCTTCAAAAGTGCTTTCCACAGAATCTTCTCCAACAAACGATTGAAGCCCTGTACTGCTAAAATAATTGTAGGCTCAAAACAATTAAAAATCAGAATATTAATCGGAGATCTTATCCGCGCATTGCAGACACCAGGTAACCGTGGGATCAAAAGTTAATCTGGCCTCTGTAATGGCCTCATCACAAAGATAACAAAAACCAAAATCATCGTTATTTATGCGGTTTAAAGCGCCTTCTATAGCTTGCAGTTTGCGTTTAAGCCTTAACTGGACTTCAGTGGCAAGCTGTTGATCCTGCAACTCATCAATACGTGACAAACGGCCCATTCGCGATTGATCAAGCTCAACCACCTGATGTGAATCTTCAGTAAGTGATTGTTCCACTTCCTGTTTGAGTAAAAATAATCGTTGTCGATAATTTTCCAACTGCACAATATTCATTGGATTAAGGAAAAGTACTTCCATTAACGAAGCAACAGGATTGGGATATCACTCATCCTGACCATCTTGGCGGTATTGCTGCCGACCAAAAACTGGCGAATACGCGAATGACCATATGCGCCCATTACCAGCAAATCAATATCATTATCACGTTGATACTGATGCAAGGCGGGTTCTACTGCGCCTTGAATTAATGCTGCAGTGACATCAAACCCAACCCCAGTCAGGCGCTGTACGGCTGAATTTAACTGGGCTTGATGGTTATTATCATCTTCAGCCACCATAACAATGTGTGCTGGCATCTCCTTAAGCAAGTCACTTTTAGCAACCTTTTCCAATGCTTTGGTAGCCGTTTCACTGCCATCATAAGCAATCATAAAATTTTGTGGAGTTTTGAAGTCAGGCAAGGTAATCAGAATCGGTTTATTCAATGCACGGATAACATTTTCCAGATGACTGCCCAGACTATGTGTTTCATTTTCATGAGCCTGGCCCTGACGACCTAACACCAGCACCCGAGTGTCATCCTGCAGATCAGACAAGGTTTCCATCAAACCGCCGTGACGTTGATGCGTGGTCACTTCAACGGCACCATGTTGTTGAGCTAATGCTCTGGCATCCTGCAAAATATTTTTGCCATGCTCCAAAGCCAGCCGACCACGCTTCTCGTCAAGCTTCACTAATTCTTCAAGCAAATGTTCCCGACTGCCTAACCCAATATTGCCAGACAGATTTTTACTGTTTTCAGGTTTGGGATATTCGGTCTTATCCAAAACATGCAATAAATCCAATGGTGCTTGCAACTTAGCACTCACCCAGGCTGACGCTTTACAAACTGAGGGCGAAGTTATCGAGCCATCAATACAGGCAATTATTTTTGTCATCTCTCTCAATCCTCTACTTATTAGTGACCGGCGAGTATTTTTTCGACTTCTTCTGGCTTATCGTGCACACCAAATCTGTCGACAATCGTCGCGGTGGCTTCATTCATGCCAACCAGCTCCACTTCAGTACCTTCACGACGGAATTTGAGCACTACCTTATCCAGTGCAGAAACAGCGGTGATATCCCAAAAGTGGGCATGGCTCAAATCAATCTCGACGGTATCCAGTGCTTCTTTAAAATCAAAAGCCGCAGCAAATTTATCCGATGATGCAAAGAAGATCTGACCTCTGATTTCATAGCGTCGCTTAGTATCCTGTTCACTGAGATCGCTTTTGACCACCATAAAGTGAGCAACTTTGTTGGCAAAAAACAAGGCAGCCAGTAACACACCAACAAACACCCCAATGGCCAGGTTATGTGTTGCAACAACAACCATTACCGTGACCACCATGACGATATTGGTTGAAAGCGGATGTTTTTTCAGGTCTCGTATTGATGCCCATGAAAAGGTACCAATCGAAACCATGATCATTACCGCTACCAAAGCAGCCATGGGAATCTGAACCAGCAGATCGTCCAGAACCAAAACCATAAACAATAAAAACAGACCGGCGGTCATCGTTGACAATCGTCCTCGCCCACCTGACTTGATATTGATAATTGACTGACCAATCATCGCACAGCCAGCCATACCACCCAAAAGCCCTGAACCGATATTCGCAACACCCTGACCTTTACATTCTCGGTTTTTATCACTGGAGGTATCGGTTAAATCATCAACAATGGTGGCCGTCATCATTGATTCCAATAAACCAACGACAGCTAAGGCCATCGCATAAGGGAAAATAATAGCCAGTGTTTCAAAAGTTAATGGTACATCGGGCCATAGAAAAATAGGCAAAGTATCGGGTAAATCGCCCATATCACCTACCGTGCGGATATCGATATTAAACACAACTGCAACAACAGTCAGCACGATAATAGTGACTAATGGAGAAGGTAATAAACGGCCAATTGTAGGAATATAGGGAAAGAGATAAATAATGCCCAGCCCAGCAGCTGTCATGACATAAACGTGCCAGGTAACATTCGTCAACTCTGGTAATTGCGCCATAAAAATCAAAATAGCCAGCGCGTTAACAAAGCCTGTCACCACTGAGCGTGAAACAAACCGCATTAAATTTCCCAGTTTTAAATAGCCCATTACTATCTGGATAATCCCGGTAAGCAAAGTGGCTGCCAACAGGTATTCCAAACCATGCTCTTTAACCAATGTCACCATTAATACCGCCATCGCCGCAGTGGCAGCAGAGATCATTCCTGGACGTCCACCCACGATGGAAATAATGACTGCAATACAAAAGGAAGCGTACAAACCCACTTTGGGATCAACACCAGCAATAATAGAAAAGGCGATGGCTTCAGGGATAAGCGCCAAAGCAACAACAATACCGGCGATCAAATCGGCACGGACATTGGAAAACCAATCTCGTTTAAGGTTTTGCAACATTAATTCAGTTTCCTGCGTTCAAAAGATTTTTTTTCAGATAACAAATTATTGCCAAGCTGCGTGACATTATGATTTCGGCAGCTTTCATTAAACTGTGGTTATGACCTGCACAACCGCATTTTTGGCGGAGACGATGTGTTAAACATCACGGACCAGAAAGGTCCAGGGGGAAGTAATACGCTAGGGTGGATTACGCTTCACGTCAATAATTGGGCTTGTTTGGAAAACACGCCAATATACAGTAATTTACTGGGCCTTCAAAACTTTACGGAAACCTTGCCAACTTAAACAACGCCTTATGCCCCAGATTTCTGGGCCGTTTGAATGCTACAATCTGCCCCTGATGCAAAGCTGCGGAGCACAAAGTGGAAAGCTACACTCTTATAACTGAATGGCTGGAGAACTACCCTCATCTCTACACGTTGATTGGCCTGAGCTTGTTGATCCTGATCTCATGGGTCGCTAACTGGCTGGTCAAGCGTATTCTGGTTCGCGGCGTCTATCGCATTCTCAAAAACAGTGAGTTAGGCCGTTATTCTTCTCTAGCGGATTCCTCTTTTATCCGGCGCATGGCGAATATTGTACCGGCGCTTATCCTCTCCGCCGGGATCGTCATCATTCCGAACATTTCGCCCGTCGCCGTGGCAGTAGTACAGAATGTCACTACAGCATTTATTGTATTAACCATTGCGCTTGGTATTGGCAGTTTACTGACCATTGTCAATGAGGCGTATAACAAACGCCCTGATGCACACTTGAAACCGATTAAAGGTTATATCCAGGTACTCAAAATCGCTATTTATGCGATTGCGGCGATTCTGATGATTGCCTCCCTGATTGACCGTTCGCCATTAATATTGTTATCCGGTTTGGGTGCAATGGCCGCGGTATTACTGTTGATCTTTCAGGACACATTGCTGTCACTGGTTGCCAGTGTGCAAATCAGTTCAAATGATTTGATCCGGGTTGGTGACTGGATTGAAATGGCCCCGCTCAATGCTGACGGCGATGTTATCGATATCGCGCTACATACTGTTAAAGTGCAGAACTGGGATAAAACCATCAGCGTCATCCCCACCAAACGGTTTCTGACCGATCCGTTTAAAAACTGGCGTGGTATGCAGGAAGCTGGTGGGCGCAGGATTAAACGCAGTCTTTTGATTGATCAGCAAAGTATTCATTTTCTGTCAGAGGATGAATGCAAAAAACTACACCGTTTCAGCCTGATGAACGACTATTTAAAGCAGAAACAGAAAGATATTGATGAATGGAATCAACAATTAGCGGAATGGGGTAAAGAACCCGTTAATACCCGAAGAATTACCAATATTGGCAGTTTCCGGGCTTATGTCGCCAATTATCTGAAGAATCATCCCAGCATTCATCAGAACTATACATTGATGTCCAGGCAACTTGAACCAACGGCCAATGGTCTGCCGTTAGAGATTTACTGTTTTACCAATACCACCAACTGGATTGAATACGAAGGCATTGCATCAGATATTTTTGACCATCTGTTGGCAATTATGCCGGAATTTGGTTTACGGGTGTTTCAGCAACCTAGTGGCTTTGATATGCGTGAACTTAGACCACAGCCATTGCCTCAGCAGGATCCTTCAGTCAGTCCAGCTTTGGGAGACGCCCCAAAAAAACAAGATTAAATCATTATTGACTTAATTCGCCCGGTTGCTACATCAGAGAAAGCTGACTGATTAAAAATGGATAGAAATCTTTCCACCGATAAACATAACGTAGCTCAGCTTATTCTGCTTTTGGCCGGATTAACGGCTATTGCCCCATTGGCAATTGATGCCTATCTGCCAGCAATGCCATTGATGGCATCTGAATTCGCTGTCAGCATTCACGATATTGAACTTTCACTGAGTTTATTTCTGGCCGGTTTTGCTGTCGGTCAGTTGACCGGCGGGCCTTTGNNCCCTTTGTCCGATCACTTTGGTCGGCGTCGTGTCATCTTTGTTGGTCTCACCTTGTTCTGCATTGCCAGCATGGGCATTGTGCTCAGCCATACCCTTTATGGATTATGGATATGGCGAGTCATTCAGGCCATTGGTGGTGGTATGGCAATCGTTAACTCCTCGGCTGTAATTCGTGATATCAGCAGTGGTCGGGACAGCGCACGCTATCTCTCACATATGGCCATTATTATGATGATTGCCCCATTGATTGCCCCGCTAATCGGCACCCTTTGTCTTTATCTCGCTGGCTGGCATTCTATTTTTATTGTGTTATTTGTCTATGCATTGCTCATCGGACTGCTATTGCATCGCCTTTTGCCAGAAACCCGACAAATCAGTACCCACAAGACATCAGCGTTACGACGCTATATCGAAGTATTGTCGCACCGGAAAGCATTGGCCTATCTTGCAGCACAAAGTTTTACCTATGGAGGTCTATTTAGTTTTATTACCGCCTCACCATCGGTATATATGGTCTATTTTGGTGTTTCAGCTTCGGTCTATCCGTTCTTGTTTGGCATTAATGTGGTGATGATGATTGTAGTCAATCGCATTAACGTCAGATTATTATTTTTTTACGATCCGCCCTGCCTGTTAAGACTTGGACAAATTATCCAGGTCATTACCGGCGTATTGATGCTCATGTATATTCTGATCAGTCCAGATCCGTCATTAAGCATGATAGTTTTTGGCATCATGATATTTATTGGATCGCAGGCGCTTATCGTCTCCAATGCCATCGCCAGTACTGTGGAATTCTTTCCACGCAGCAGTGCTACCGCCACTGCTGTGCTGGGCTCGTTTGGTTTTTTATCGGGTGCAGCCAGTGGCTTACTGGTCAGTTCCCTGGGTGATGGCAGTCTTTGGCCAATGATTACCGTCATGACCGGCTGTGCAGTTTCAGGACTCACTCTTAAAACATTGATTTTGCGTAGCTGTCGTAATAATTCGCAAATAAAAAACGGCTGTTAACGTTGCATTAACCCTCAAACAACTAGATTGACTGTCATATTGACACTCATCTCTAGGGAGCGCGTTATCAGGTGAACGTTAACAGCCGACAACATTATTTAAAAAAACTGGTTTTTCTGCCATTACTGATGCTTACTGCATGCAGTATCACTCCAGAGCAACCGGATTATGCAGCGTTAATATCTGCAGAGCAGCAACGCGTTGAAAAATGGCAGAATTTTCCGCAACAAACCGACGTCGCTTATCTGAATGATTTGATCGATACCGATATGTTTGACAGATTATTGCAAACAGCAATGAAATCCAATCCCAGTCTGCAACAAACCTTGCTCACCTTACAGATCCGTCAATCACAACTGACTCAAGCTTCAGCCGAAAAGCGCCCAATTATCAGCAGCGGATTTTCGGCACTGAACAGTAGTGATACTGATGCCAGTTTTGGTGCTGATCTCAGTGTCAGCTGGCAAGCCGATTTATGGGGAAAACTGGCCGATAATGAACGTGCGGCAGAGCTTGATATCACCGAACAAAACCTGCTTTATCAGTCAGCACGTGACACGCTGGCTGCTGAAGTCATGCAGGTCTGGCTAACACTGATTGCCCAGCAACGAGCGATTAATATTGAACAGCAACGCAATGACAGTCTGCAGCAAACCGAAAGCTTTATTTTGCAACGTTATCGCCAAGGGCTGGGCACGCTTGAAGACCTGGATCTTG
Source organism: Methylophaga sp. UBA4204 (assembly GCF_002379485.1). Lineage (NCBI taxonomy): Bacteria > Pseudomonadati > Pseudomonadota > Gammaproteobacteria > Thiotrichales > Piscirickettsiaceae > Methylophaga > Methylophaga sp. UBA4204. The sequence continues at coordinate 63,990 of NZ_DFTU01000067.1, forward strand.
CTCGTAGCGCGGTCGCCACCTCTTCAGCCAGTGTGGAGAGCTTAACTGAAAACTATCGCCAGCAATCTATTCAGCTGAAAACCCTTATTGGGCAGGTAGATAATCCACAGTTTACTCTCCCCATTAATTATCCCGAAGTAGCCATTCCGGAAATTGATCTGCCCCAACAATCATTGAATCGTCGGCCGGATCTGTTAGCGGCTTATGCGGCCATTCAAGCGGCCAGTGCCCGGACCGAGGTTGCCTATAAAGACTTGTTACCCAGTCTGAATCTGCAGGCAGTGTTAGAAGATGTCAGCAGCTCTCCACGCGCCAGTTTATTTACTTCCCCGGTATGGAGTTTACTGGGCCAGTTAACCGCACCGTTATATCAGGGCGGACAGTTACGTGCTGAGGCAGAAATTAGCGAATTGGATACAGCAATTGCCTATCAGCAATATCGTGACACTTTGCTTAATGCAGTAACAGAAATTGAGCAGGCTTTAAGTCAGGAACAGGCTTTGCTTAAACGCCAGCAACATATCGAAACCGCTTTGGCGAGTGCGGAAAATAATCTGCAACAGTATCAGGCTAATTATCGTAGTGGCTTATTTACTATTCTGGATCTGTTAACCGTGCAACAGCAGACCTATGACTTGCAGGCACAACTTGATGATCTGATTTACCAGCGTTTATTAAATCGTATCTCACTGGGACTGGCTTTGGGGCTGGAGGTTAGAGCATGACCAAATTTGTTCAATGGCTGGTGTTTCTGGGTGCACTGCTTGTATTAGTTGGTGTTTATTTTCTGAGTCAATATCAAATTAATCGTTTTGCCAACCGTTCGTTACCTGTCCGTGAAGTCCCAGAAATACGACCTGAAGTCTCTGTAAAAACGGTTGAGCCGGCTACGCATCGATCACGTGTCAGTGCCTTTGGTGCCACAGAACCCCATTACACAATAAATCTGACCACGCAGGTTGCCGGACAAGTCGAACAGATATCGCCACAGTTTGAAACCGGCTACCGCCTGAAAAAAGGCGAACAGATGCTGCGTCTGGAAAACAGTGATTACCGTGCAGCAGTGGCTGCAGCCAAACAACAACTGGCAGAAGCAAGGCTCGCTTATCTGCAGGAAGAACGCCAAGGCTTGC
>NZ_DFTU01000069.1:0-1404 GCF_002379485.1 Methylophaga sp. UBA4204
TTTGCTGATGATGCCGCAGTATTACGAGCGGCTGAAATAGCCGGCGTGACTGAGTTTATCAATCGGCACCCATCAGGGTTTGATATGCCTGTCGGTGAACGTGGTGAAGGCCTTTCCGGTGGACAGCGTCAGAGTATTGCCGTGGCGCGGGCTTTATTACTGGATCCTCCCGTGTTGGTTTTGGATGAGCCAACCAATTCCATGGATAACAGTAGTGAAGAACGCTTTAAAACCAAACTGGGTGAAATTATCAAAGATAAATCGCTTATTCTGGTTACACATCGTGCCTCTTTATTAAGCCTGGTGGATCGTGTGTTAGTGATGGATCAGGGTAATTTAGTAGCCGATGGGCCACGTGAACAAATTCTGGCTGCGTTAAAGAGCGGACATATCCGGGTTTCGAAAGGGTAATTGGATGGCCTGGTTTAAAAAAAATAATGACGATGTCAATTTCATGTCTGAAATCAGTGCGGCAACGATGGCCTCAACCCATTGGGGAGGGCATATTCTATTATTGCTGATCGCAGCTTTTATAGGCATTGCTTTATGGTGGGCGAGTGTTGCAGAAATTGATGAAGTCACACGGGGGCAGGGAAAAGTAGTTCCCTCCAGCAAAGTTCAGATAATTCAAAATCTCGAAGGCGGCATTCTGGCGGATGTTCTGGTGAGTGAAGGACAAATGGTTGAAAAAGGCGATGTGCTGTTAAAAATTGATGACACACGTTTTTCATCATCTTTTCGTGAATCAAAATTAACTTACTGGGAGTTGGTGGCCAGAACGGCGAGATTGAGTGCCGAAAGTGAGGGCAAGCCATTGGAGCTTCCCGATGAACTGATGATCAATCAACCGGAACTCGCTGCAGAAGAGCGGGGATTATATCAATCCCGACAATTACAATTGCAAAGCACAATTGATGTTTTAAAAAGACAAGTTGAACAGCGCCGACAGGAACTGGTTGAAAAACAGGCCAAGCAACAGCAGCTCAGTCGCAGTTTTGAGTTGAGTAATCAGGAATTACAAATGTCCGAACCTCTTCTGGCGGCCGGCGTCATGTCAGAAGTTGAGATATTGAGACTGAAACGTACCGTCAATGATCTGAAAGGTGAAATGGAGTCGAATCGTCTGGCGATTCCGCGTATTCGCTCTTCGATTGATGAAGTTCAGCAGAAAATAAATGAAGCGGTTACCCGGTTTGAGTCAGAAGCGGCAAGAGAGCTCAGTGAGGTGCGAGCTGAAATGGCACGCACCGAAGAATCTGTATCGGCATTAAAAGATCGGGTGACCCGGACGAATGTACGTTCGCCTATGAAAGGAACCATAAAACGTTTGATGATCAACACTATTGGCGGAGTCATACAGCCAGGTATGGATCTGGTGGAAATTGTTCCTTTAGAAGATAATTT
>NZ_DFTU01000069.1:1539-5475 GCF_002379485.1 Methylophaga sp. UBA4204
CAGGAAGCAATAATAAAGTTTACAGCATATGACTTTTCCATTTATGGTGGGCTAGAGGCAAAGCTGGTACGTATCAGTGCGGATACGATCACTAATGAAGAAGATGAAAGTTTTTATCTTATCTATTTACGCACTGAACAAAATTTTATAAAAAGTAGTATGGGCGAATTAGGAATTATTCCGGGCATGACAGTGACCGTAGATATTCTGACTGGTGAAAAAACCGTGCTTGATTACTTATTAAAGCCCATACTGAAAGCAAAAAATGAAGCGTTGAGAGAGCGTTGAGGCTAAGGTTGAACGATGACAGTAATTACAGAGACTGAAAAAAGTCTTTATCTGGCTACTGCAGATGCGGATGTGGCGCGTGTCATAACTGATGCATTGCCAGCTTTGTACGACGTTAGCCTTTATAAGGATGTTAACGGTTTATTAGACGCATTAAAAAAACAAACAGCAGAATTGGTACTTTGTCATCAATTTCTGCTGGATGACAATCCTGATCATGTTATCAGTGAACTCAAAAAGCTCTGCCCGGATAGCAGAATTTTGGTGATTGGCCCTCCACGGCCAATACCGGTACAAATAGCAGCCTTGAAGCAGGGCGCTCGTGGTTATTTCAATCAAAATCTGCCGATGAGCAAACTACAAGAAGCTCTGCTGCTGATTTTGAATGGTGAAGTCTGGGTCGAGCGTCATGTGATATCCGGACTGATAGATGAAATCAGTCATATTCCTGAAGTGAGTGAAAAACAGCGTAAAGCAGCAGAAACACTTTCTCCAAAAGAATTGGAAGTGGCCAAAATGGTTAGTCATGGTGCGACCAACAAAATGATCGCTCGAAATATGAATATCACTGAAAGAACAGTGAAAGCCCACTTAACTACCATTTTTCAGAAAATGAGTTTACCGGATCGTCTTTCTCTGGCTATCGTCTTTAGGGATCTTAGATAGAGCAGATTGTGTATTTGAACTGTTTTGACTACAATCGGCCGGTAATGGACTAGTAAGTATTACCTGGGGGGGAGAAGCTGTAATCGGTAGTGACCCTTGATAAAGAATACTAATTACTGCTTTGAACTAGGAAAAGAATATGAACAAAGCGCTTTTTTTAATCCCATCATTGCTCTGCTCTAGCTTTGTGCAAGCTGATACATTACAGGAAGCAATTCACACCACGCTGAAAACCAATCCGGATGTTTTGGCTTCAATCAGTGAGCGTCAGGCGGTTTCCAAAGAAATTGATCAGGCACAGGCAGGTTATTTCCCAACAATTGATCTGGGGCTCGGAACCGGTTGGGAGTCAACTGATAATCCAGCTTCCCGTAACCGTGGTGACGGTGAGATTCATTTAAATCGTGATGAAGCCAGTTTGAATCTGCGGCAAATGCTTTATGATGGCAGCCTGACCAAAAATGAGGTTGAACGTCAAAAAGCCAGAACCGATTCACGCGCACATTCAGTTTACAGTGTGGCTGAAAATACGGCTTTAGAGGCGACAGAAGCTTATCTTAATGTGTTGCGTCGGCAGAAATTGGTGGAATTAGCGCAAACCAATCTGGAATCTCATCTGCGTACCCATGATCAGATTACCTTACGCAGCGAACGTGGCGTAGGACGTCGGGCAGACATGGATCAGAGTTTGGGTCGCCTGGCATTAGCGGAAACCAATTTAATGGCTGAGCAAAGCAATTTGCGGGATGCCGAAACCAATTATTTACGTGTCGTTGGCGAAGCGCCATCCTCATTGTCACAGCCCCCGTCACCTGAACCGTTTTTGCCAATGACAGTGGAAGAAGCGGTCAATATCGCTATTCAGAATCATCCAACCTTACGTTCTGCTCAAGCTGATGTCGCTTCGGCCAATGCACAACATGACGTTACCAAAGCTGCTTTTTTACCGCGTGTTGATTTTGAATTAGGCACTCGTAATGACCATGATATTGATGGGGTTCGAGGCACTGATAAAGACGTCACAGCCATGTTCAGACTACGCTACAATCTGCTGAATGGTGGAAAAGATAAGGCAAGACGTGAAGAAACGGCTTTTCTGATTAATCAGGCGGCTGAAATTCGCAATAATACGCACCGTCAGGTGGAGCAGAGTGTCCGTTTATCATGGAATGCTCTGGAAACAGTACGCAGACAAATGTCATACTTTGAAGAATATGCTGCAGCAGCTGAAAAAACCCGCGATGCCTATCAGCAACAATTTAACTTTGGACAGCGCACATTACTGGATTTGCTGGATTCCGAGAATGAATTGTTCCGGGCGCGAATTGCACTGACGAATGCTCAATATGATGAAATTTTTACGATGTATCGGGTGCTCAACAGTATTGGATTATTACTGGAAAGTCTTGAGATAATTGCGCCTGCTGCGGCAACCACAGTTGCTGATAACCGTAAATAATCATTCTCCACAGCTCAATAAAATCGATAAGCCATGCCGTAGGGTATGGCTTTTTATTAGAACCAGTGCGTTGATAGCTGCATCTTTTTCTGCATTCAAACTATCATGCTATTATATCGTGCTTAATTTGTAGGGTTATTTTAGAATTTCATGAGTAAGCAATCATCTTTTTCCTTCGAGGAACTCTTGCAGTGTGGCCATGGAGAAATGTTTGGCCCGGGTAATGCCCAACTGCCAGTACCGAATATGCTGATGATGGATCGCATCAGTCATATTTCAAATGATGGTGGCGCCTATGGGAAAGGTGAAATCATTGCTGAACTGGATATTCATCCGGATTTATGGTTTTTTAAATGCCATTTTCCGGGAGATCCCGTTATGCCGGGTTGCATGGGCTTAGATGCCATGTGGCAGTTACTAGGCTTTTTTCTGGCGTGGGATGGTAATCCCGGCAGAGGAAGAGCGCTGGGCTCAGGTGAAGTGAAATTCACCGGCCAAGTATTGCCTACTGCCAAAAAAGTGACTTACCGTATTGATTTGAAACGAGTAATTTCACGCAAGCTGGTATTGGCCATTGCAGATGGCACAGTGTCGGTAGATGGTCGCGATATCTACTTCGCCAAAGATTTACGAGTTGGTCTGTTTACTTCAACTGACAACTTTTAGGACAAGACAATGAGACGTGTAGTTGTTACTGGTATGGGGATCACCTCTTGTCTGGGGTTGGATCTCGCCACCGTTACTGAATCACTTCGCACCGGTCGTTCTGGTATCCGCTTTAAGCAACAATATGCTGATATGGGATTTCGAAGCCATGTAGCGGGGTTTTTTGATATTGATTTTAAAGAATTTATTGATCGTAAAGTGTTGCGGTTTATGGGGGATGCGGCCGCGTATGCCTATATCGCAATGAAACATGCGATTCAGGATGCAGGCTTAAGCGAAAGCGATGTTTCCAATCCTAAAACAGGCTTGGTGATGGGCTCCGGTGGTGCATCCTCTTCCAATCAGGTTGAAGCAGCGGATATTCTCCGCGAAAAAGGCCTGAAACGGGTTGGTCCTTATCGTGTCACTCAGGTTATGGGAAGTACCACTTCCGCCTGTCTAGCAACTCCTTTCAAAATCAAAGGCATTAACTATTCGATGTCTTCGGCCTGTGCCACGAGTGCCCATTGCATCGGTAATGCTATGGAGCAAATTCAGCTTGGCAAACAAGATGTTGTGTTTGCTGGTGGTGCGGAAGAAGAACACTGGACCATGAGCTCATTGTTCGATGCGATGGGTGCTTTATCGACCAAATATAACGATACGCCCGAAAAGGCTTCCCGTGCATACGATACCGATCGTGATGGGTTTGTTATTGCTGGCGGTGGAGGTGTTTTAGTTCTGGAAGAATATGAACATGCCAAAGCGCGTGGAGCCAAAATTTACGCGGAACTGACGGGATATGCAGCCACTTCTGATGGTTATGACATGGTGGCTCCTTCTGGTGAAGGCGCACAACGTTGTATGGAAATGGCCAT
>NZ_DFTU01000082.1:0-204 GCF_002379485.1 Methylophaga sp. UBA4204
AGCATCCGCTAACGCTTGCTCTGCACGTTCGATGACATTATCAACACGTTGCTCTGCTTCGGATTCATCTAATTCGGTATAGTTCGCCACCAATCCAACGACATATTGTTTATCGTCTTCGTTTAGCTCGCCGTCACGCAAGGCTTGAACCAATATGGTGGATAATTCATCACGAACATTGCCATCAGCACGTTGAGCAATTTC
>NZ_DFTU01000082.1:355-576 GCF_002379485.1 Methylophaga sp. UBA4204
CCATCAGCACGTTGAGCAATTTCAGTCCCTGGCGCTGTACGTAATAGTGCATCGGTAAAATAATCAGAGGATTCAGATGCCGCTTCACTAATGGCAGGGGTTACTGAAGATGCGCCTTGTACCAGAGAGGCACCTGCCTTGGTTGTACCACTGATAACAGCACCCACACTTGAGAGAATTAAAAGTGCGACCAACAGCGTTGCCACAGCCCAACTGATCAG
>NZ_DFTU01000082.1:671-1117 GCF_002379485.1 Methylophaga sp. UBA4204
CCGTGCGCGGTATCACGAAAATAAATTTCATCAATATTGATATCAGTCCATCGGGTTCGGAGTCGTCCAGCGATATAGCCACCTAAACCTGCTGCCACAATTTGTGTGATGGTTAACCAGGTAATGGTCGACCATCCAATGGTTTCCATTGTGACGCCTTCATTCTGCCAAGGTGAAATAACTGAAAAGCCCAGACCGAAACCAAGTATTAACATGATTAACGTCATGGCCGCTGCACTGACAGCACCAGCGAAAATGGCTGCCCATGACACGCTGCTATTATTTGCTGAGAGAGTTTCCATATTGCGTTCCTTATAATAAGCTTTCAAATCCGGATTTGTTTTTTGTAAGTAAAGTATTTTGGTATGACTACCAGGGAAATATCGTTTAAGTATGTGGCCGGATTTAATCCCGGCCTAGGGGCTGTTGATCTTTCAGAGGCGGCT
>NZ_DFTU01000082.1:1239-3050 GCF_002379485.1 Methylophaga sp. UBA4204
GCGGCTATGAAAGATCAACAGCCACTGATGAATAAATCAGAATCCCAACGGATACTTCTCGCCATGTACCAACATGGAAAAAAACACCGTAGTGCCTACGTTGAAATGACTGTTTATGACACTAGTGAGTTTAAGGTAGCAAGCTAATCTGCCAACTGATATTACATAGGTTAAAGTTTGAACAAATAGTCACTTGCTATTTTTGATTGAGAAGCAAATTGAATGTAATTACTTAATGCGTTGCCATCAGTAAATGTCCAAACAAGGCCAGACAAAAACCCAATACCGCCCCTAACGGTGGAGCCCAGTGCTTTTCCAATTTCGACTGGGGGGCAATATCCTGAAAAATGAGATATAAAATCCCACCTGATGCAAACAACATAATGGCCCCCAGTAACGATTGATGTTCTGATAAAAACCAATATCCTACCAACCCAGCAATCGGGCCAAGTATTACTAATCCTGCCATTTTGAGCAGTACGTTATCGTGTTTATTGTGGTGTTTTAGTTCTCGGTAGGCATTAAACCCTTCAGGTAAATTTTGTAACCCGATCAATAATGCCAGCAAAGGCCCGGAGGCAGGATTTAAGGCCATCAAACCTCCCAGCGCGATAGCCTCAGGAATGTAATCCAATATCATGCCCATAAGTTGAGGAGATTCGTTATTATGGCTTCCCATTAACCGTTCCACACCGAAAAAAATCAGGCCACCTGACAAAATAACCGGAATACTCCAGAGCGAGTCATGCATATTATTGATACCTTCCGGGACCAGCACTATCGTTACTGCGCCCAATAAAATCCCACCACCGAAAGCAATGATGAAATGTCTTAATTCTCTTTCCAGCCACTGAGAATGCACCCGCTCAAATGAGGCAACCCAGCCACCTATCGGAATACAAATTCCTGCAGCGGTTGTCAGTAAAATAATTTTCAACACGGATTCACTATTCATTTTTTCCTCTTTCTTCTAGGGACTGTTTATCTTTAGTTAATCAGCACTTTTGGGTTTCTCTATAGTCAACACCTTACTGATTCCCAAAAGCAACCCTGTAGGGTAAATATGACAAGTACTAAAACGTTCTCTGCTAAACATTTTATTCAGACCAGTTGCCTATTCGTCTTCAGCTGCATGCTGTTCATCAGTCACGCTACAGCTGATAAATCTAAAAGTGAAAACAAGGCGAGTCCTGACAAAATGGTCTCTCTGGATTTCACCGAATGGAAAGTCGAATGGCAAAACAGCCGACCTCGTGATCCCTATATCAGTCCGGATGGTCAGGTCTGGTTTGTAGGTCAGGTAGGAGATTATATTGCGAGGCTAGATCCCCAGTCAGGCGATATGCAACGTTATGCTATTCCCGAAGCCGGCCCACATACAGTCATTGTCGATGACGAGGGTTATCCATGGTATGCAGGTAATAAAGACCAACATATTGGCCGCCTTGATCCTGAAACTGGCAATGTGACTCGTTTTGAGATGCCCGAGGGCGTCAATGATCCTCATACAATGGCCTGGACATCGGACGGAAATATCTGGTTCACCGTACAGCGTTCGGGAAAAGCCGGTTTTATTGGAAAATTGGCTACTGATTCGGGTGAAGTGCAAATCGTTGAGGTACCAGGAAACCACATGCGTCCTTATGGACTGGTGGTCGATAATCAGGATCGTCCCTGGATTGCCTTTATGGGCAGCAACGCGATTGGCACAATTGATCCAGATTCAATGCAATTGGAAATCATCTCCACTCCACACGAAGAAAGCATTATTCGCAGGATCGGACTGACGTCCGATAACCGGGTCTGGTGGT
>NZ_DFTU01000082.1:3269-3512 GCF_002379485.1 Methylophaga sp. UBA4204
GATAAATCCATGCAGCAATGGCAGACCCCGGGTGGTGAAGCCGCCGGATTATATGCCATGGCTGTCGATAGTCAGGATCGTATATGGTATGTCGAAACAGGGCTGCAGCCAAATCGTTTTATCGGTTTTGATAGCAAAAAAGAACAATTTATTGCAATAGATGAAGTACCATCTGGTGGATTAACAGTCAGAAATATGGTGTTCGATGATGGTACCAACGCCTTATGGTTTGGCACTGACGCC
>NZ_DFTU01000082.1:3661-5776 GCF_002379485.1 Methylophaga sp. UBA4204
ACCATTGGCCGAGCAGTAGTTCCAGACTAAAGCTGAAATGCATTACTACCAAGACCTAAGACCATTTCAATATCAAAACTTAATACTTTAATTCGATAAAAAGTAAGGAACCAACGTGCCTCGTCCAGTGATTCAGCTTTTGCTATTTGCAGGCCTAATGATAATGTTAGCTTTGTCCTGGCGCTACTTAATTGAGAGCGGTTTTATCACCACTTCAAGAATCGAAAAGCTATTAACTCATGTAGCCCAAATCAAACACGCCCCTTGGTTATTTCCAGCCATTCTTCTAAGTTATTTATTACTACTGACGGTCATGTTCCCGTTAACCATACTGGTCGTTGTGACTGGTTTTTTGTTCAGTCCTTGGTGGGCGATTTTTTACGCAACAGTAGCGACTTTATGTTCCTCTGCATTGAGTTATTGGATTGGTCATGTGCTAGGACGCAGCACCATTGAAAAACATAGCAGCCATTACCTGCGTGTTGTAAGTCGGTTTATGCAGGAAAATAGTGTTCATAGCATGGTGGTTATTAATTTACTACCTATCGCGCCGTTTACCATGACTAATATGATGGCTGGAGCATTCCAGCTAAAATTTTCTCGCTATATGATTGGTTCTGCGATTGGCATCATCCCTGGTCTCATAGTAGTCACCCTTCTGGGGGGACAATTAAATAAAATTGTTTCGGCTACCGATAACCAACAATTTTGGGGCGAACTTGTAATTGCTGTGACCTTAATTAGTGTGTTGATGGCAATTATTCGTTGGGTAAAGAAAAAAGAACATGTTGATGATTAGTGTCGTTCTTGCTGGGCATGCGTAGCTAAAATTTCGCTGTAAAACAAATCGATTTTTTCAGCATATTCGCCGATATCGTGTTGTTTGGCGAAAATGATCGCATTGTGAGAAAACTGTTCACGCAGAGCTGTATCCCTAATTAAATCTGCAAGTTTCTTAGTCCATACCTCCACATCATCCAATGTTTTATACCCGGTTTTACCATGTTCAATCACATCATCAATACCACTGGAACGAATCGCCACAACCGGTAACCCTGCCGACATGGCTTCCAATATAACCATTCCCTGGGTTTCAGATTTTGATGCGAACACAAAAATATCCGCCATCTGATAGTAAGCAGGAATATTATCAGGATTAATTTCACCTATAAGTTGCACTTTTCCTGACAAGGCTTTGTGTACAATACGATTTTCTAGATACTCTCGATCATCACCTTCTCCAACCAGGATCAATTTGACCTCTTGCTGAATAAATCTTGGTAAGGTTTCCAGTGCATCCAGTAAAAATTTGATATTTTTTTCCCTGCCCAACCTTGACACACTGAGGAGGACAATATCATCGTGCTGTAATCCCAGATTTTTTCGCAAACTCTCAGAACCGATAGCATGTGGTTGATTAAATCTGTCAAAATCCACTCCAGTAGGCTGGACACATATCCTTGATTTCACTCCAATCAGACGTAAATATTCTTCTGTGGAAAAGGTGGGTACAATTACCCCGTCACAACGATTGCAGAAACGTCTGATCATGGCATGGGAGATAACATTTCGAAAAAACACCCCTGGCAAAGGCACATAATGGGCGTACATTTCCAAACGAGTGTGATAAGTGTAGACAGTAGGTAAATTGTGTCGCTTTGCCAACCAATGCCCCACCGATCCCAGCCAGAATGGGTGATGCAAATGCACCAGATCTGGTTTAAATTCTCTAAAACGCTTGCGAATAGAAAACTGTAAAGGATTCGTTAAACGAAATTCACGCTTATGACCGAATGCTAGAAGGGTTTTAACACGTTCACATTCAGGCTGTAATTCAGTAACTGCCTCATAATCCGGGGCAAAAACCTGGACCGTGTGATGCAGCATTGTCAAACCGCGAGCCAGACGTTCGATCGACATCGTGACTCCAGAAATAAACGGAAAATAGTTATTAGTAAACATGGCAATACGTTTTGGTTTATCGCGATAGGCACTGTCATCAATATTAAATTGGGTGTAGTAATCACGTTCTTGATAAATAAATTCGCGCAGTTTCAACCCAATCAACACCATCAGGCTTACTACAAACAAAAACCGACCAAAGCTTACATAAAG
>NZ_DFTU01000082.1:5834-15637 GCF_002379485.1 Methylophaga sp. UBA4204
CAAAGCTTACATAAATAAATGTATAAATCGCTGACCAAACGCTGTCCAGCGTGTTAAGTATTGAATAGCTACTGATATCCAACCTTACTGGACTTATGCCAATCTCATCACCATTTACAGTCACTTGAACGTAATGATGAAAGCTGTCTTCATCATTTACTATCAAACCGCCTGCCCCCCCTGTTGTGACATAACGCACGCCATTTTTCAGCTGTTGATGAAACAGTGACAAATTGGCTGAAAACACCACATCAACTTTATGTCGCTCGAAAAGTTCTATGAATGCTTTACGGACAATGCTATCACCAAAGTAATTTTCTGATTCAAAAGCTGGAGTTTCCTCCAAAGCCTGATGCAGTGGCAGACCGATAAACACAAATCGGTTAGCTTGTTTAGATGATTCCAGTTCCCGATCCAGCCAATCCAGCTGCCATTGCAAAGGTGAATTTCCGGTGTTATCAACAAATAAGAAATGATTTTCACCAGCAATAAATGAAAAGAAATGTGGCCCTAAATGTTTATAAAACCTGACATCACCAAAATCACTTTCCTCATTTTCTCCGTATGTAAGCAGCCAGGGAATATCCAGTTCATGTAGCAGTTTGAACAATGAACGATAATTTTCTTCTGCCCCACTACTGACGGCATTTCCGGCAGAAATTAGAAAGCGGTTATCAGAAGCATTGATCAAAGGAATGAGCTGTTTTTGAAAAATATGCGTCGAATTATTGATGTTCCCCACCACTGCAAAATTAAACTGCTCCTGTTGAGCAATAGTTTTAATTCTGCTGACTTGCTCGGAATGGAGCGATTTAAAGTCTGTTTCAGATAGATGCAAATAAAACTGATAGCCCACCAGCAGCAGAATCAAAGCCACATTGAGATAATAGATAATTCGTAATTTTGTGCGTCGCTGCATCTTTAGCTCAAACCTTCATGTAATACAGCTATCAAGGAAAATTTGTCTCGCTAAAGCAAAATGAGCAGTCAAAAATCTTATCTGTCCAACTCAAAACAGATTAGCGATAATAAGCCATGCCGTCAGACCAGTCAGAATAAACGAAAATAACGATAGCAACCCATCGCTGGCAATCAGTGCCAGACCAAATGCCACTATTGCAAGACCTCCTGCATTGGCGCTGAAAGGTACGACCTCCATAAACGGTAACATCAATGCGATGAAAATACAGACAATGGCAATGACATATTTGGCTGTTCCATTGACGAAGATCAATAATCTTGGGCGAATCAGTTTATCGATAAAGTGTGCAGGTTTACGTAACCACTCAACCGCTTTGAGTAATTTTTCACTGGGTACAGCGCGTTGTAATAGCCATTTGGGCAACCAGAAATGTTCCTGACCAATAACTAACTGAACAGCAACTAATAAAATAAACAACCCCATAATAGTGGGAACACCCGGAATATCCCCTATCACTGGTGCCAATATAATCAGGCCTGCCAACAGCAATAACGGTCCAAATGAACGGCGGCCAATCATATCCATAATGCTATCGATGGAAACCTTTTCATTGCGTTTTTGCTCAGCAGCTTCCCCAATGCAATCAAACAATTGCTCAAGATTGGTTAGTTGTTGATGCTTAGCCATTGATATTTACCTGTCTAAGGAAAAAGCTGCTTCGGTACCCACCATAAAAACACCATCATGCCAATCAACTCGACCAGTGACTGAAACACAATTACCACCACTGCTAGCTCGTAATTCGCTGGTAAAGCCAAAGCCAATGGCAGCATGACAAATGAATTGCGGGTTCCAAAACTGAATGCCAACACTCTACCCTGTGCAGATGACAGATGTAATAACCTCGATAAAACTCTGGCCATCAGAGCGACAATCAGCAGAAATAAAACAAACACCAGCAACAAACCGGGCAGCAGCGCTAACGAACCCAGAACAATTGCCACTTGTGAGCTGGCGATAATAAACATAACCAATGCCAGGACGGTGACGGGGAACCATGCCAGATAGTTTATGAACTGCTCGCCTGATGGATGCTGTTCGGCAAATTTCTGTGTTGCCCAGGCCAATATCAATGGCACGACAATTAAGCCGATAAAAACCCATAGCATCTCACTGTGCGCCAGACTGACAGTGAATTCATTGCCCAGAAAAACATACAGATAAAATGGTAACAATATAACTTGCAACAACAAGCTAATCGGCGCGAAAGTGATGGCCTGCCGGGTATCGCCGCCAGCAAGCTGAGTAAAGGTAATAAACCAGTCGGTACAGGGCACTAATAACACTAGCAAAATTCCCAGCCGTACCGCCGGATCATCTGGAGCCAACATCAACAAACCAGCCACAACAACTGGAATGAACAAAAAATTACCCACTATGGCTGCAATCAAAAACCGGGGATTGAAGGACGTCTCACGCAGATGCGTTAACGATACCTGGGTAAAAGTTGAAAATAACAGCAACCCTAATAATGGCCAGACTAAAACCTCCACATAGCTGCTTAGATGCGGATACATTACACCTGATATCAAGCCCAGTGATATCGCCACCAGATAAATGAACAGCTGATTTTTTTCTAACTGTAGCCGAGTCAAAGCTGAGATTTCCCCAAAGTCGATTAACTGAAGTTAACGCATCATGAAGCTTTATCATTTACTAATAGTGCTAATAAAATAGCAAGCCAGCACGTTAATCAGATCTTTTCCTTCGAACAAGGATCCACTTTATGCAAAATTTTTTTACTAAACCCATTATTGCCATCGTACTTTCGTCAGGTTTTATGACCATGGCGTTTGCTGAGGATGATGGTGAAGGCAAACAAGTCATCATCGACAGTGAAAACGGTAAAGAATCCGTCACTATTGAAGAATCTCAAACCGGCGATCAATCCGGGGCGGGGTCGGCTATCACCGATGATCTTGTCAATGATGAAAGAAGAAATGACGAAGACGACAACACGGATAAACCAAAGTATGAAGAATAGTTGTGTCAGCTATTAGCTGCGATCTGGAGGAAAATTAATTTTCCTCTTTCTCTGCTTCCTCTTCGTCAGTGCTTTTACCTTTACCGGAATAATCTTCCGTAAATACCTCTGAAAGAATCAACTGTTCGATATAACTGCGTTGCGACGCTCTCACCGGAAAACGTACCACCAGATGAATCTCCGCCGCGGTTGGGACTTGAATGGTAACGCGGGGATCCACTGAACTTGCATCCAGTCCCCGTTCATCACTGAGTCTCTGCATATATAACCGGGCATTCTCAAGATAGGGCAGACAGTGCTTGGAAGCAGCTACCAATAAAGCTTGCTGAGCAGCCTGCCACTTATCCGTTCTTTTAAACGGCACCGTGAATACATGCAAAACGTATTGTCGGGTATAGCTTTCATTGATAACGGGTTCTGAGACAAATAAAGCATTGGGAATTACCGCCATACGCCCGGTGCGTTGATGGGTCAATTTACCGGGGCCAACCTCCAGTATAGTAGTGGCCAACAAGGTTTGATCGATAACATCACCACGAAAATCCCTGATTTGAATCCTGTCACCAATATCAAAAGAGCCTGCACCGGTTTTCAGTAGTGATCCTGTCACACAAAGGATCAGTTCTTTAGTCGCCACCACAAATGCCACGGCAATCGCTACAACGGATAACGCCAGGGTTCTGAGCTCTTCTCCCCAGATTAAGATCAATCCCAGAATGAAGATGAGAATAATGCCATTGCGGGTCTGCACCAGCCATTTTCGCCGTAATTCACTGGAGTCGACAGTCCGGCGAATAAATCGCGACGCAAGGGAGTTTAAAACCAGCACCACAAGCAACAGGATAACAGTGCTGCCAAACAAACTGATGATTGGCAAAAAAAACGCAAAGGTTTCCTGTGAAATTCCAAGTTTTTCGTTCATTCAAATAGCCTGTTTCAGATGGCGGGATGCGTTATAACTTGATTTGCTGTAATTAACATTATCGATAAAAATTAGACCTCTCAATAATGAGTTTACATTGGGTCGACAAATAATGTCGCCAGACAAATTGTTCATCCCTTGCTGAAGCTCAATCACTTTTAGCAAAATCATTCGCAATACCTCCATTACAAAGCATTATTTACAGTGGTTTCAATAACCTATTTAGTTTCCCTGTAGAAAACCCTCTGGAGCCTCTTTGCAGATGCGTATTCTTCGATCATAATCAAATGCAGGTACGTCACTATAACAAGAGGATCTCTTCCGAATGATTAAACGACCCGACGCGACAAAACGTCTGTTTGTACTTGATACCAATGTGCTGATGCACGACCCCACTGCTCTCTTCCGTTTTGATGAACATGATATTTTTCTGCCAATGGTGGTGCTCGAAGAGCTCGACAGAGGTAAAAAAGGTCTATCCGAGGTATCACGCAATGTACGCCAGGTCAGTCGTTTTCTGGATGATCTACTGGAACAGGCCGCAGACAACGATGCCATAAATCTGGGCATTCCGTTACCCAGTGTAACCAATAGTGATGTGCCTCAGGCCAGTGGCCGCTTGTTTTTCCAGACCCGACAAATGTCCGGCGAGTTACCTAAAGAGTTACCCGGCCAAATCGCTGATAATGCCATTCTGGCTGTTGCAATCAATCTGCAACAGGCTCAGGTTGATACCAACGTTATTCTGGTTTCCAAAGATATTAATCTGCGTATCAAAGCCACGGTATTAGGTATTTGCGCCGAAGATTATTACAACGATAAAGTGCTGGATGATGTGGATCTGTTATATCGCGGGTCCAGCGAACTTAAAGCCGACTTCTGGGAAGACCTGAACCGCCTCGAATCATGGACGGAAGATGGCCGTACTTTCTATCAAGTGGAAGGCGAAGTCGTCAAAGACTGGTACCCCAACCAATTGATTTATTCACCCGGTGAAGAACGGGCGATTGAAGCAGTAGTGCGTAATAACAATGAAACCACCGCCGATATCGAATTAATCCATGATTATCGCCGGGAAAATCATTCGGTCTGGGGCATTACCGCTCGCAACCGCGAACAGAATTTTGCCTTGAACTTATTAATGGATCCGGAAATCGATTTTGTCACCCTGCTGGGTCAGGCCGGTACCGGTAAAACCCTGCTGACGCTGGCCGCTGCGTTAACCCAATGCATCGAACACAAACGTTATGGTGAGATCATCATGACCCGGGTCACGGTGCCAGTGGGTGAAGATATCGGCTTTCTGCCCGGTACTGAAGAAGAAAAAATGACACCATGGATGGGCGCATTAATGGATAACCTGGAAGTGCTCAACAAAACTGATGGTGGCGACTGGGGTCGTCAGGCTACAAATGATTTACTGCAGCGCTGGATTAAAATTCGCTCATTGAACTTTATGCGTGGCCGTACTTTCCTCAATCGCTTTATCATTATTGATGAAGCGCAGAATCTGACCTCGAAACAAATGAAAACCCTGATTACTAGGGCGGGTCCAGGCACCAAGATTGTCTGCCTGGGTAATATTTCGCAAATTGATACGCCGTATTTGAGTGAGACCACTTCGGGCCTGACTTATGTGGTGGATCATTTTAAAAACTGGCCACATAGCGGGCATATCACCCTGTTGAGAGGGGAACGATCACGTCTGGCTGACTTTGCTTCAGAAAACTTGTAATCTGTTTAACAAAAGTGACATGTACGGCACAGAGAAAATATGCTTTCTGTGCCGTACATGTTTTAAAATGATTCGACTTTTAACAGGTAATGGCAGTGATTCATTAAATGAATCATGGGCAGACAGGAAAGCAAATGATGAACGAAACCACCGCTACAGGCGCCGATCGTCGCGCATTTTTCCGCATTAATGATCGACTTGTCCTGTCCCTCATTCCATTAACTGAAGCAGAAGCAGAACACATTGGTCAGTCTATTATTGATGCCACACCTGAGGCCGGACAGTTGACACAGCAACTTTCAACCATCCAGAAAAGTTTTAATCACCTGACCGATCAAATCGGTCATTCTGACAGAGATATCGCCAGAGCCCTGCGAATGCTTGATGATAAGGTGAATCTGCTGGCTCAGAATGTCCAGTTATTACACACACCGCTAAACCCGGAAACCGCCAATGAAGTGAATCTCAGTGCAGGCGGACTGGCTTTGATGACCGATACCGTATTTGAAGCCCGGTCACCACTCGAAATCAGAATGCAACTATTACCTGGTGGTTTGCATATCCGGGCAATTGCCAAAGTCATTGGCTGTGATCAAATGATTGAAAGTACTGGCGGGAAAAGTTTTTATCTGCGGGTAGCCTTTACCCATATGAGTGAAACCGATCGCAACATTCTGGTCAAACATACGTTAAACCGTCAGGCAGAAGAACTGCGGAACAGCAAACAAGCTTAGCGTTACTGTTCACGCAAATATCTTGTTCAACGCACCGCCTGCCTGATGACTGCCTAGCAGGCAGCCCAATTTAGCAAGAGCGTGATATGTCAATCAAACGCCCAATTCTCTATAGTTTTCGCCGTTGCCCGTACGCAATGCGTGCGCGTCTGGCCATTGCCATTGCCGGTTGTGAAGTAGAAATACGGGAAGTCGTATTAAAAGATAAACCAGCTGAATTGCTGGAAATCTCACCAAAAGCCACGGTGCCGGTACTGTTGGACAGCAATAATAATGTCATAGAGGAAAGTCTCGACATTATGCTTTGGGCTGCTGCACATCATGCCATATGGCAATCTTTGGACGAACAGCAACGTAAGGAAGCGTTAATGTTAATTGAAGAAAATGACGTCAGTTTCAAACAGATGCTGGATCGCTACAAATACGCCGATCGTTATCCAGAACATAGTGAGCTTTACTACCGCGAACAAGGCGAACAGTTTTTAGCCAAACTGGAAAAGCGTCTCCACCAGCAAACCGGCTTAATGACTGATTCTCTTACGTTAGTAGATTTTGCTCTGTTGCCTTTTATCAGACAATTTGCTCTGGTGGATTGGGAATGGTTTAGCCATGCGAATTATCCAAAACTGCAGAACTGGCTGAATGGCTTTCTTCAGTCCGACCTGTTCAAGCTAGTGATGCATAAATATCCGCAATGGCAGACAGGAGATGAAATCACTGTTTTCCCGGTAACGCAGCAACAATAAACGTTATAAAGTCAGATATGCGCTGGCATCTTCATCTTGGGCTAGTCTGGGCACAATCCCCAGACAGGGCGCCGTGATACGTTGCTTCAGACTTTGGATAATCGCGGTTGACTGTGAATCATTAAGAAAATCATTGGCGACCCAACCCACCAGATTGAGACCGGAGTCGGCAATCGCCTGAACCGTCAGCAGAGCATGGTTAATGCAGCCCAGCTTTATCGCCACCACCAGCACTACTGGTAATTTCAATGCTTTCGCCAAATCGGCAATTGTTTGCTGATCATTTAATGGCACCAGCCAGCCACCTGCCCCTTCGACCACGACGGCATCTGCCTGTAACCGCATCGCAGCAAATTGGCTTTCAATAACCGTCAGTGAAATGGTTTCGCCTACCTGTTCCGCTGCAAGATGTGGGGCAATCGCCGGTTCAAAGGCATAAGGATTGACCTGCGAATACGGTAACTTGATATCTGCCTGCTGGCTGAGGGCCAGTGCATCCTCATTTTGCAATTGCCCATCCCGCCACTCACAGCCACTGGCGACCGGTTTCATTGCCGCGACTCTCAGGCCCTGCTGTTGTAAAACTTTGATCAGTCCGACACTGATACGGGTTTTACCGACTTCGGTATCGGTGCCGGTAACAAATATATGCTGAGTCATCAGAGCTTGCTTCTCAATTGGTCGAGACTGACTGCCACACAGCCATCTTCGGTCATCTGCAGTGAATTCTCCCCTGCCCAGGCATGTCCGTATATTACTTCATAAGTGGCTGGAAGTTGCCCATTGATCCGGAATTGTTCACTGGCATGGGTTACTTTTTTCAAAGTGTTTTTACCCGTTAAGCCACGGCGCCGTCCATGATTGACATTGCGCGCTCCCAATTGCTGCAGATCACGCATCATGCTGACCAGATCGGGATATTGCAATGTATGCCGATCACTATCCAAAACCGGATCAGCAAGCCCGGCCGTAAACATGGCTTCCGCCACATCATGCATATCCAGAAATACATTGATATGCGGATAATTATCTACTGCCGCCCAACTTTGACGTAGCTCCTGCAAGGTATCAGGTCCCAGCGTACTGAACATCAGTAAACCACCGGGGCGCAAAACGCGTTGTATCTCTGCGAATACTGATGTCAGATCACACCATTGCAAAGCAAGGTTGGCATACACTAAATCCACGCTATTATCGGCCAAGGGTAATTGCTCAGCATCACCGGCAATAAATAAAGGTGATTTTTGCCCCGGTAACCAGCGACGTAAACCTTGATCTTTAAGATAACGCTGTCTGGCCTGGTTAAGCATCGCCGGTGCAATATCAACTGCCACTTGCCGGGCAGCCGGATACCGCTGCTGCAGCAAATGCAGATTGCGTCCTGTGCCGGTTCCCAAGTCCAGAATATGCTGTGGATTGATTTTGACCAGATCCAGACGCTCCAGCATTTCATCTGCGGTATCGCGCTGCAATATCGCCACATCATCATAACTGACGGCGGCTTTGCCAAAGCTGCGTGCTACACGATTTTTTTCCGGTCCTGATGCCTGGTCAGTCATGCAGAAATCCGTATATGTGGTTCGCACAAAGTTGTGGTTGCGAGATAAAAGGCGCATGACCTGCACCGGCAATACGTTCAATCACGATATTGGAATTTAACTCTGACAAACGTTCAGCCAGTGAAATGGGGACCAGTTGATCACGCTCCCCAAGAATGCACTGTACCGGCTGGCTCAATTGACTGAGCGCCAGACGTAAATCAAGGATTTCCAGTAATTCCAGTCCAGCCTTTAACGCCTCGGGATGCGCCACATTATCCGCAGTTTGTTCAGCCAGTAGCTGAATAGTTTCCCGACTGCCTTCCGCCCCACGGGCCTGTAACATCACAAAGCGTTTCAGGGTTTCCCGTTGATTTTGATCAAGTTGACCAGAAAATACATAAAACACAGCTTCATCCATCGCCTCTGACCAATCATCCGCCGTCACAAATTTCGGATTTGCCGCCATCAGGATAAGTTTGCTGACCCGCTGGGGAAACCTTGCGGCAAATGCCAGACTTAATTGACCACCCAACGACCAGCCCAGCCAAAAAGCAGTTTCTGGAACATTGCGTTCTAATTCATCCAGGATATTGTTGATCTGCAGTGCGTCGGAATGCCATTCAGAAGTACCATGTCCTGGTAAATCAACAAGGTGTAAGGTGAATTTTTCCGCCAGTAATTCAGCCAGCGGCTGCCAGACGCCACTATGCATGCTCCAGCCATGCAGTAAAACCAAATCAGGTCCCTGGCCCATTTGTTTAATGTCCATAACTGGCCTCCAGAGCACCAAGCAATTTATTTATATGTTCGGCATCGTGAGCTGTAGAAAGCGTAATACGTAATCTGGCGGTATTTTTCGGCACAGTCGGTGGCCGAATAATGCCGACTAGAATGCCGTGCTGTTCCAGATCCTGTCCTAATTTAAGGGCTTTTTTATCATCACCGATCAACAGCGGTTGAATCGCCGTTTGCGATGGCATTAGAGGTAATCCCAGTTGATCCGCCCCATCACGAAACTGTTTGATAAGTTTTTGTAATTTGTCACGCCGCCAGGTTTCCTGTTGCACCAGTTTTAAACTTGCCAGCGTTGCTGCTGCAATCGCCGGGGGCTGGGCAGTGGTGTAGATAAAACTGCGAGCCTGTTGCACCAGAGTTTCAA
>NZ_DFTU01000099.1:0-6774 GCF_002379485.1 Methylophaga sp. UBA4204
CGCTCATTGGCGGGTAAACATTGGCATCAGAACCGGAAACATCGAAACCACGTTCACGAGCCAGTAAAGCCAGTCCCCCCATAAAGGTACCGCAGATGCCTAAAATATGGATATGCATTCAGGCTACTCCGGACATGACCAGGCCATTAATAACAATAGCCAGCACTACGTATAAAACCGTTAAAGCAACCGCCTTAGGTGCTGATGTTTCAATACTGCGGCGTATGATATGTGCGGTGACCATCAAACTCCATAACATCACCAACATCAGTGCAAACAAGATGAAATTTGCTGTATCTGATTGTTCAGCGTACTGATGAAAGGCCCATAGCAGTGGCATGGCTAACAGACCCAACAGACTGCCGGTGCCGGCCAATGCCATTAATGACTGTTGGTAACGCGGCAAAAAGTGGTTCAGGCGAAGCAGTCCATAAAGAAGAGTCGTTAATACGATCACATCTGTTAAACCAATCCATAGACTGATTCGGAATGACATATCAATTTGGTTGACCGATACGCTGACAATAAAATATATCAACAATAGCAATTGCATCAGTTGATTATTAGCCGGAAGGCTATCTGGTCCTGAACGGAACAGACAAATGTCGATTAAGCGCAGTATAACTTTCATGTGCGGCATCATAGCGCGTCAGCAATAGTTCACAAAATTTTTCTTGTCTCTTTTATATTTTTAATCATAAAAAAACCCGGCAACGCATAACGCTGCAGGGTTTAATTTCAGTTATGTTTTATACTCAGTCGTCCAGAGCAACACCCCATGGGAAGGAGCCGACTTCGATGGTTTTAATACGCTCCTGCTTAGCAGTATCTACAACTGAAACAGTGCCGTCCACCCCGTCAGCAGTGTAAATCATCGAACCGTCTTTCGATAGATCCAAGCCCCAGACACGTTTGCCAACAGGAACATTACCTTTTAATTCCAAAGTCTCCGCATCGAGAAATGCTACCGAATTACCACGTCCTGTGGTGACATAAAGCATTTTATCATCAGGACTGACTTTGATATCCATCGGCTTTGAGTTATCTACATCAATACCTGATTTCTTGATTACTTTCAGTGTTTCCATATCGATAATGGCAACTTCATTGCCAATTTCGCTGGTGGCATAAGCCAGACTGCCATTACTGTTAAAAGCCAAGCCTCTTGGACGTGCGCCTACAACAAGATGTGCCACTGCTTCGTATTTAGTTGTTTCAATAATATGCACCATATTGCTTGATTCACTGGTGACCAAAGCATATTTACCGGTTGGAGATACTGCTACACCCTCGGGTTCAATACCGACCTGAACCACTGCCAGCTTTTCACCTGATTTAGGATCAAGGAAGGTCGCCTCGCCATCATCTTCATTCGAAATCACAATATGACCGCTCACCGGATTAACCCCAAATGTTTCAGGATCATCACCTGCATCCAGGGTTTTGATAACTTCCAACGTTTTTACATCAACTACAGCAATGGCATTATCTTCACTGATAGCGACATACAGCATGGTTTGATCAGGCGACAGACCAATACCCCGAGGCCGTTGCCCTATATCAATTGTCGTTTCAACTTTATTGGTGCGGGAATCAATCACACTTACCGTATTATCTTTTTCATTGGTGGCAAACAAGCGATGAGTAGGTTCAGCCAATGCGGCGGTACTCGCCAGAATCAGTGAACTTAACAAAAGTGTTTTAAATTTCATTCAGCGTTCTCCATAGTATTTTTTAATTTTATTTGCAGGTAACTTTACCAAGACTATCCAAGCCACCTTTAAAACCACGTAACGGCGCTTCAGCAACAATTTTATTATCGTTATCTACTAACAATAGAATTTGTCGTAACTGCCCATTCTCACGGAAATTAGCGTTATCGCCTTTTTGTCCATCAAACACCAGGTCCGTTTTAAGATGATTCAACATAAACTCTGCATCATACTGCATGGTTTGCACCACTGAGTCTGCAATCATTTTGGTTCCAGCCCAGCCAGCCCATGCCTGGTCCGTCATTGCCTCACCTTGAGATTTTTTAAACCGGTTGTTTAACTGGCTAGCAGCAAACTTTACAAAATCTTCGTGCCAGCTTTGTACATTTGCAGGCTTATCCGGATTCTTTTCCTGCCACTGCGCTAGAGCATCAGCACGCATTTCATCACTTGGCGTGATATGAAATAGATTCGGCAGACAGGATTCACGTAACTCATCCGAGCGTGAAATAAGATTTATCACCGGTATTGCAGCAAACTGTTCTGATTGAGCCACTTTCATTATGTAATCGTCATCTGTCGCTAACAACAGCACCGTTTCAATCTCAGTTGTTTCCAGTGCATCAGGCTCCACGACTTCTATTTGGTATTTTTGTCCCAGGAACCCTCCCTGAAGATTGGCTTCCTGAAGTCCCTGTTGCACGCCAAGCCAGACTTGTCCTTCAGTGGGTCCAACATAATGCATGGTGACCTCAATTTCATCTGCCATCAGCCATTGTGGCCAGATAAAAAACAGGAACAATCCATATTTTTTTAGGTGATACATTCATTTCTCCTTCCTTTATAAAACCCTTTCAAAGATACGTACTTAGAGATCCTTGACCATCAGGAAAATCCTCAACCTTTCAGGAAATTATCCTAACTGCACTGCTGCAAAACATCATTATTTTTATAATCAATTAGTTATATAAATTTTACCCTGTAAATCTGCATATAGAATATTGAAACTGGTTGATATAAACCACATCCTTATTTGGCAAGATGTTTTTTCTCAAGATTTCTTGCCAGAGGCCGCTACGGTTCATACTAGGAACAGAGTGAGAAAAATGAAAAACAAATCACTGGAATTGGATCTGAGGCAAATCATGCAGGGACTTGAGGAGTTTGCAACGTTCATGAGTTATCAAAGCAACTATGAGGGATTACGTATACTCAAAGTGGAAACTCAGCATGAGAATGTTCAAGATTACAATACCAGCCAACCTTCAGACAATATTGTATCTATGGAAAAAGCTCGCATTAAACGAACTGAATACGTAGACACTTTTCCCGCTGCCAAAAAATATCAATAAAAAAGGCCCGCATCATGCGGGCCTTTTAATTTTAAACCTGACTCCCATCAGGGTTAACTTCACCATCTTCATCTATTTCAGGCGGCATCAAGTCAGTCTTAGTTACCCCCATCAGCAATACAGCAGTGCCTGCAATATAAATAGATGAATAAGTCCCCACCAGAATTCCGATAAGCAGCGCCGTGGCAAAAGCGTGAATTACTTCACCACCAAATACAAATAATGCCACAACAACCAGCAATGTCGTCATCGATGTCATGATGGTCCGGCCTAAAGTGGCATTAATCGAAGTATTAATTACTTCAAGTGGTTCCGCTTTACGCATCTTCAGAAAGCTTTCACGGATCCTGTCAAAGACTACAATGGTATCGTTCAGCGAATAACCTATCACGGCCAGGATAGCGGCCAACACTGTCAGATCAAAATCCAGACGGAAAAACGAGAAAAACCCAACAGTAATAACAACGTCATGGACTAACGCCAGCACCGAGGCAATCGCAAAACGATATTCAAAGCGCAGTGCCACATAAATAAGAATACCAATCAGCGCATAAACCATCGCCAGACCGCCATCTTCAGCAAGCTCTTCGCCCACCTGAGGCCCCACAAACTCGACTCTTCTAACCTCAACAGCATCGGTTTGCTCTGCTTGCAATAAAGCCACAACCTGATTACTTATTTCAGCCATATTTTCACTTTCAATAACGGGCAAACGTATCAGTACGTCCGTTAAAGAGCCAAAATTCTGAACTAAAGCATCACCGTAACCACCCTGTTCAAGTATTGAACGGACCTCCCCAAGGTCGACTGCCTGAGGATATCCCACCTCAATCATTGTGCCGCCGGTAAAATCGATTCCGAAATTCAAACTGTTGGTCACGATTGAATACGCCGAAATCAGTATTAATACTGCCGAAAATGCTAATGCAATTTTTCGGATCCCGACGAAATTAATGTTTGTTTCTTTGCTCAATAAATGCATGACACAAGCCTTAATTAAATGGACAGTTTTGGTCGTTGCTTACGGCCATAAACAAGGTTAATCACCATGCGTGTGCCTACAATCGCAGTAAACATTGATGTCAAAATGCCTAACGTCAGTGTGATAGCAAACCCCTTAATGGTTCCGGTACCAAAACCAAATAACACTATCGCAGCAATCAACGTTGTAATGTTAGCGTCAGCAATAGTTGAAAATGCTTTTGAATAACCGGCATCAATACTGGCACGTGGGCTGTTACCCAGTCTTAATTCTTCACGAATACGCTCGAAAATAAGCACATTCGCATCAACCGCCATACCAACTGTCAGCACAATACCTGCAATACCTGGCATGGTGAGTGTAGCCTGTAACATTGACAACAACGCCACAATTAACACCAGGTTGGCTGCTAAAGCCAGATTAGCCACTGCACCAAACAATCGATACCAGACAATCATAAATACCAGTACCAGAGCAAAGCCGATCATAACTGAAGCAAAACCCTGATCAATATTTTCCTGCCCCAGGCTAGGCCCAACAGTACGCTCTTCGACAATATCGATTGGCGCTGCCAATGCACCTGCACGTAATAATAAAGCAAGATCCCGTGCTTCAGTCGTACTGTCCAAACCGGTTATCTGAAACTTTTTACCGAGTTGATCACGAATAGTAGCGACACTGATAATCTCCGGGATTTGACGTCGTACACTGACTTCTTCGCCATCAATTATCTGTGTTTCAACTTTAGACTCAATGAAAACCACCGCCATCGGGTTACCGATATTGTCACGGGTAATATTGCTGAAAATGCGTGCGCCTTTTCCATCTAATGTCACCGATACGGCCGGCGAACCGGATTGACCGTCTATTGTTGAGGCCGCATTGATAACATGTTCACCGGTCAGCATCACCCGCTTATTCAATAGATAAGGTCTGCCATCGCGGTGATAATATAATTCAGAATTGGCAGGAACTCGTCCGTTGACCGCATCCTGAACATCACTTTCAAAATCGACTAAGCGAAATTCCAGGGTTGCCGTGGCACCAAGAATTTTTTTCGCCTGAGCGGTATCCTGCACACCCGGCAATTGAACAACAATGCGATCCTGCCCCTGTTGCTGCACAGTAGGTTCAGCGACACCCAGCTCGTTAATACGGTTTCGCAAAGTGGTGATGTTTTGTTGTAAAGCCAGGTTCTGCGTTTCGCGAACAATCGTGTCATTTAAGTTTATAGTGACGGTTGGACGCTCTGCATTTTCATCGATAGCAACCACAAGCTCATTGTATTCGCGATCGATTGCATCAATAGCCGCATCAAGATCTGCTGCTTCCCGAAAGCCAAAGGTCAAAACACCATTTTCAACGTTGACCTGGGTATAGCGAATTGTCTTATCACGTAATAAAATACGAATATCGCTGGCATAACTTTCGAGTGTTTGCTTCAACACCGCATCCATGTCCACTTCCATCAGGAAATGCACACCACCGCGTAAATCCAGACCAAGATTCATCGGTTCTGCCCCAAGAGACTGTAACCAGGCCGGAGTATTGGGTGCCAAATTCAAAGCGACGATATAATCTTCAGAACTCAGTTTCTGCTGAATAAGTTCACGTGCCTCGAGCTGTTCATTGGCTTCACTGAAACGAATCAATAAACGGTTTTCTTCCAGCACTACACCCTTGTATGGGATTTCAGCCTGTTTAAGGCTTGATTCGATTTCATTAACCAACTGCAAATCAACGTTGTTCAGTCTTCCGGCAGAAACCTGTACAGCAGGATCATCACCAAACAGGTTTGGCATGGCATAGATAATGGCCGTGAGTATTACAGTCACAACCAGTAAATTTTTCCAGAGGGGGTATCGGTTCATCTTGATATCCAGATAGCAAAAAGGCTGCTCGCAGGCAGCCTTTTCATATTTACAGTTTTTTCAATGTGCCTTTTGGAAGCACTGAATTGATTGATTCACGACGTACTTTAACTTCGACAGTTTCTGCAATCTGCAAGTTAATCGCGTTATCGTTGATATCATTAATTTTGCCCATCAAGCCACCATCCGTTACAACCTCATCACCTTTCGCCAGTGATTGCTGCATAGTACGGTGGGCTTTAGCGCGTTTTTGCTGCGGACGAATCAACATCACGTAAAAAAGCACTAATAAAATGATTGGGAACGCAAAATCAAGCAAGCCCGGCGAACCCGTTGATGCTGCAGTTTCAGCAAAAGCAGGTGAAATCAGAAAATCCATCATATTTCCTCTAAACTGGCAAATAAAAGACAGTGATTATGCCACAGCCAACTGCCGGCTGATAGCCAATTAACCTATTCTGCACGATCCTGACGCATTGCGTAAAACGATTGACGAAACTGTTGAAGATTTCCCGCTGCGATTGCGTCTCTCAGCTGTTGCATCAAGCGTTGATAATAATGCAGATTATGAATGGTATTCAGTCTTGGACCGAGCATCTCACCGGTACGATCCAAATGATGCAAATAGGCGCGACTGTAATTTTTACAGGTATAACAATCACAGTAAGGATCCAAAGGTCCTGTGTCCATTTTATGACGACTGTTGCGAATTTTAATGACACCTTCATGTACAAATAAATGACCATTTCGTGCATTCCGCGTTGGCATCACGCAGTCAAACATATCCACACCCAGACAAACCGCTTCAAACAGATCTTCGGGCCGACCGACGCCCATCAAATAGCGTGGCTTGTCCG
>NZ_DFTU01000099.1:6829-8173 GCF_002379485.1 Methylophaga sp. UBA4204
GAATAGCGTGGCTTGTCCGTTGGCATTTTCTCGCTAAGGTGGTTGAGAATTCGCAGCATGTCTTCTTTTGGTTCGCCCACAGACAAGCCGCCGATGGCATAACCATCAAAGCCGATCTCAGTCAGACCTGCCAGAGATTCATCACGTAATGCTTCATGCATACCACCTTGCACGATTCCGAATAACGCCGAGGGATTATCTCCATGTGCTGCTTTACTGCGCGCTGCCCAACGTAGCGATAACCGCATCGAAATGGCCGCGGTCTTTTCATCAGCAGGATACGGCGTACATTCATCAAAAATCATTACAATGTCACTGCCAAGGACGCGTTGCACAGCCATGGATTCCTCAGGCCCCATAAAGACCTTGTCACCACTGACTGGCGACCGGAAATGCACACCCTGCTCAGTTATCTTACGCAGCTCACCAAGACTGAAGACCTGAAAACCACCGGAGTCGGTCAAGATAGGCTTATCCCAGCGCATAAAGTCATGTAAATCACCATGTCGCTGGATAATATCTGTACCGGGACGCAACATCAGGTGAAAGGTATTGCCCAGAATGATCTCTGCTCCAGTGGCTTTGACCTCTTCCGGGGTCATTGCTTTAACTGAACCATAAGTCCCAACCGGCATGAAAGCAGGTGTTTCAATGGTTCCCCGGTCAAAACTCAGTTGGCCGCGGCGGGCCAAGTCCATCCTGTGCTGATGTCGCAAATTTCATTGTGTTAACTCATCAAAAATTGGCGCACAGGATAGCATTATCGATAAGGTTTCAGTGAATTCAGACGCAATCCCCTGTCAGTTAAGGTAGGATCTGCATAAAATTTTTAGTGGAAAGCAGTATGAGTCAATCAAAAATTATTGTGGCGTTGGATTACCCCGATGCGAATGCCGCGCTGAACATGGCCGATCAGCTGGATCCTTCGCGTTGCCGCCTCAAAATAGGTAAAGAATTATTTACCCGCAGCGGCCCGGAAATCGTCAAAACGTTACAACAAAAAGGTTTTGATATTTTTCTGGATTTAAAATATCACGATATTCCAAATACTGTTGCTAAAGCCTGTGCAGCCGCTGCTGATTTAGGCGTCTGGATGATGAATGTTCATACTTTGGGTGGACCGGCAATGATGTCTGCAGCACGTGAAGCGATCGGCAGTCATCATGATGCTCCTCTACTGATTGGTGTGACATTGCTAACCAGCATGGATCAGCAAACATTTGAAGCCATAGGTTTAGAAGGCACCATTCCCGAAACAGTCCTTCGGCTTGCTGTAATGGCAGCAGATAATGGCTTGGATGGTGTGGTTTGCTCGGCACATGAAACGGCGATGTTAAAAGCCGA
>NZ_DFTU01000099.1:8244-8892 GCF_002379485.1 Methylophaga sp. UBA4204
CGTCCGGCAGGCAGTGCAAAAGGCGATCAACATCGGATCATGACTCCTGCCCAGGCTATTCAGGCTGGCAGCCATTATCTGGTCATAGGTCGTCCGATAACTGCTGCAGCAGATCCAATGCAAAAGCTGATTGAAATTGAAAACGAGTTACGTTAGAGACTCATAAAAAAGCCCGCAGCAAGCGGGCTTTCATTTGTATCAGTATCGTTTTTTAACAAATTAAACTTTAAATTTCCCTGAAGCATCCTGCAATTGAGAAGATAGACTGCTAAGTGTATCAACCGCTTCAGAAGTAGCACGTGCACCATCTGCAGTATGATCAGCAATCTGACTGATATTAACAATACCGCGATTAATATCTTCAGCAACTGAACTTTGTTCATTAGCCGCATTTGAAATCTGCGTGCTCATCTCATCCATGGTAGAAATCATCGCTGTTATAGTATCCAGAGCCGAACCAGCACTGGCAGCTTTTTCGACACTGGTCTTGGCGCTTTCACGACTTTCATTCATGACTTTCACGGCAGCACGAGCACCTTGCTGCAAACGCTCTACCATTTCTTCAATTTCGTGCGTGGATGACTGGGTTCTGGCAGCAAGCGTACGAACCTCATCAGCAACTACCGCAAAGCCTCTGCCATGTTCACC
>NZ_DFTU01000099.1:8953-10799 GCF_002379485.1 Methylophaga sp. UBA4204
TCAATAGCAGCATTCAATGCCAACAGATTGGTTTGCTCTGTAATTCCGCGTATGACATCAACGATTGCACCAATATTACCGATATCCGCTTCGAGTTCACTTAAAGTCTCAGCCGCTTTTTCAACTTCGCTGGCCAGAGTATCAATAGATTGCATTGTCTCGAGTACCACCTGCTTGCCGGCTTTAGCTTCATTATCGGCATTACGTGCGGCTTCAGCAGCATTGGTTGCGGTGCGTGCTACTTCCTGAACAGAGGCAGTCATTTCATTCATCGCTGTCGCGACTTGATCAGTCTCTTCCTGCTGTTTTAATACTCCCGTCACCGTTTCTTTACTGATGACCGTCATGTTTTGGGTTGCGGTATTTAGCTGACTGACACCACCAATCAGCGTGTGCACCAGATTGGCAACATTTTTGCGGGCACTGTCTAGTTCAAATGCCATCCAGCTGAAATCGCTTTTACCGGAAATGGCAATTTTTTGCGTGAGGTCGCCTTTCTTAATATTCTGAATTCCATTGACCAATGTGGTTGCGCGTTTGTCACCAAAACGTCCAATAACATGTGCCATAAACATGATCAGTGCACTACCGATAACAACAAATCCAGCCACCACTTTAAGTTGTTGCATCGAGGTAACCGCGTTCAGTTCCATGTAGAACATTAACCCGGCCAGCACCACCAAACCGATAATGCCAAATCCGGCAACAATGTACATGCGTTTTCTCAGCGAATAATTCTCTAACTTAAACACGCCGCATTCTCCCTTCTATGTTTATAATTATTGTAATTATCATGCAAACACACTCACACCGACACTATTATCTGGTGAATCAACTGATAACTGTGTTGCTTCATTGTCCATATCGTCCGTTTCAACAATAACTTGAGCTATATTATTGCCGCCATGTAACTGTTCATCTTGCTCAGAACCCTGCGAAGGCT
Organism: Methylophaga sp. UBA4204; assembly: GCF_002379485.1. Classification (NCBI taxonomy): domain Bacteria; kingdom Pseudomonadati; phylum Pseudomonadota; class Gammaproteobacteria; order Thiotrichales; family Piscirickettsiaceae; genus Methylophaga; species Methylophaga sp. UBA4204. The sequence goes on from NZ_DFTU01000099.1 coordinate 9,897, forward strand.
GATCCTGATGGCTTACTTCAGCATTATTTAATGCCAGTCCGCTTTCGTTGAAACTCTCACGTAATCTCGGCAGTGCCTGCTCCAAAGCATCCCTTGCTGCTGCATTTGAGGCAATAAAAGTAACATTGGCCTGATCATTTTGCATACTCAACCTGACCTCTACAGGGCCGAGATTAGCCGGATTCAGCCTTAACTCTGCTTGTTGAACACCCTCACGCGCCATCCAAACCACCCGGCTACTCATCACTTTGCCCCAAGCTGCACTGTTAAGCTGAGGTTGTATGTCCAGCGATAAAGCGGGATTAGCAACACTCGGTGTACCAGCCACAGACGTGGTCATACCCGGGATGGTAGAAAATACTAAAGGACTACTGAGTTTGCTGGCTGAACTTCTCTCCGCCTGAGGATCCAGTTGCCGCATCGCGGAAATTGTTTCAGCACTGGCTGTCATAAACTGTTCCGGCGTTTTCCCCGCCGTTTGCATCATTAACTTAACCTTTTCGGTGGTAACCGCATCACCTTCCACATTTTGCTTCTGAATTGCCTGAAGTATATCTGCACGGATTGACGTTGCTGAAAAATCTGCATTATTTGATTTGCTCTGCATCGCAAGTACAGATTTTTTCATATCCTTATCACCGGACTGTGGAATATTTATTAATGGCGTTGTGGCGAGCTGCTGCTTTTCAGTTTTCTTTTCTGTCACGGGAGTAACAGCCAAAATCATTAAAGGATCACTTTCATCCTCACTCTCAGTCTTATCAGTTTTGCCGTCAGTTTCGACAATGATTTCTTTAGTCGGTGCTTTATCGGATTCCAGTTCTGAATTGTCAGCCGTTTTTTCCGTCTTATCTACCTTTTCCGATTTTTCAGGCGGCAATTCTTTGCCGTCTTTTGCATCCG
>NZ_DFTU01000060.1:0-2841 GCF_002379485.1 Methylophaga sp. UBA4204
CAAAAATAGTCCCAGCCCTTCGGGTTGTGGCTGAAAATGCACCACTCAGCGTTACTCGTTATTTATTTAGAACAACTACAAAAACGTCAGGAACGTTTTTGAGCGTAAGCCCCTTAGGGGTGAGATACATGGATGTATCTCACAAACTGCATTCCTCGCGCCTTGATTGGTGCATTTTCAGTCACAACAGAGGCGGCTATGAAAGATCAACAGACCCTAGACCCCATATCGTTCCCGATAGGCTTTTACCGCAGCTAAATGTCGTTGCAAGTCGGGATGATCCTGCAGATAGCTGAGTAAGTCATTGAGACAGATAATACTGACGACGGGGATCTTATGCGTTTGCTCTACCTGTTGAATAGCGGATAATTCGCCCTGACCACGTTCCTGACGATCGAGTGCAATAATGACACCTGCTGGTTCAGCGCCTGCTGCGCGAATGATATCGACAGATTCTCCTACGGAGGTCCCGGCGGAAATTACATCATCAATTATTAGTACCTTACCGTTAAGAGCGGCGCCGACCAGCTGTCCGCCTTCACCATGATCTTTTTTCTCTTTGCGGTTAAATACATAAGGTACATCGCGATCATGCTGATCGGCCAGTGCGATAACTGCAGTGGATGCTAACGGAATACCTTTATAGGCTGGGCCAAACAACACATCAAAATCAAGCGCGGATTCGGTTATCGCCTGTGCGTAAAAACGTCCCAGCCGGGCCAGTGTGGCACCGCTGTTAAACAAACCACTGTTAAAAAAATAAGGACTGATGCGTCCGGATTTGAGGGTAAATTCACCAAAGCGTAAAACGCCGGTTGCTAAGGCGAATTCGATAAAGTCGCGTTGATAATCTTTCATGAGTTTCCGTTATGAATCAAATAAACAGCTATCTGGCCGAACAGGTTAGGTAATAAGCGAATACCAAGCGTATCTTTATGTTCGTGATTAACGACACTGCGGCTCACCACACTAAAACCATATTGGTCACAGAGCTTTTCAAAATCTTTCAACGTACATAAATGAATATTGGGTGTATCAAACCAGGCATTTGGCAGGTTTTTGGATACCGGCATTTTACCTCGTAACCCTAGTTGAAAACGGCATTGCCAATGTCCGAAATTAGGAAAACCGATAATTCCCTGCTTGCCAACCCGCATGATTTCTCTCAGTAAAAAGTCGGGACGTTTAACGGCCTGAAGGGTTTGTGACAAAATAACAAAATCAAAGCTCTGATCACCGAACTGACTGAGACCTTCATCCAAGTCTGCTTGTATAACGTTGACACCACCGGCAATACATTCGGAAAATTTGCTGTTATCTATTTCCAGCCCATAACCGGTAACATTGCGTTGCTGCAGATGTTTTAACAAAGATCCATTGCCGCAACCCAGATCGAGCACGTGGGCATTGTCTGGGATCCAGTCACTGATAATTTGTAAATCAACCCGTAAAGTCATCAGCTATTCACCTCTTTTGCAACTTGCTGCATATAGCTGGCAAAGATTTCCATATAGCGGGGGATCGGCATTAAAAAAGCATCATGACCCTGCGTGGCTTCAATTTCGGCATAACTTACTGACTTGCCAGCACTGAGCAGGGCATCAACAATTTCCAGAGAGCGTAAAGGTGAAAACCGCCAATCACTGGTAAACGAAATAATCAACGATTTGGCCTGAATGGCTTTGACTGCTTGAGTCAGATCGTCATCAAACTCCTTGGCCGGATCAAAATAATCCAGTGCTTTGGTCATTAATAAATAAGTATTGGCATCAAAGCGTTCTACAAAGCTGGAGCTTTGATAACGTAAATAACTCTCGATCTGGAACTCAACATCATAGCCATACTGAATTTTGCCACTGCGCAGTTCACGACCGAATTTTTCGCCCATGGCTTCATCGGAAAGATAGGTGATATGGCCCAACATTCTGGCCAGTCCCAGCCCCTGTCGTGGAACAGTATCGAATTCCTGATAGCGGCCCTCATGAAATTCAGGATCAGACTTAATGGCAGTTCGGGCCACTTCATTAAACGCAATATTCTGTGCAGATAACTTTGGCGCTGCGGCGATGACCAGTGCATGACCGACCCTCTCGGGCAACGTAATTGCCCAATCCAGGGCTTGCATACCACCCAGACTTCCGCCCACCACCGCAGCCCATTTATGAATACCTAATGAGTCTGCCAGGATCGCCTGACTTTTTACCCAGTCAGCTACCGTCACAATGGGAAAGTCCGGACCATATAATTTGCCGGTTTCAGGATTAATAGTATTAGGACCTGTGGAACCTTTACAACCGCCAAGATTATTCGGACAAACGACAAAAAAATGATTGGTATCAATGGCTTTTCCTGGACCTATCGCCGTATCCCACCAGCCGGGTTTACGTTCTTCCAGAGAATTAAACCCTGCAGCATGATGATCGCCAGACAAAGCGTGGCAGATAAGAACAGCGTTGCTCTTATCGGCATTTAATGTGCCGTAGGTTTCATAAATCAAATCGAACTGTGGCAGCATCCGCCCACAATCCAGCGCCAGCGGCGTATCAATATGCAAATGTGAAGGTGTTACCAATCCGACTGAGTCAGCTGGCAGGGAGTCCGACATAATGTACTGTGTCCTATAAAATTAATACTGGGGGTACGCTGAACCGAGCAGTAAAGGCATCACCAGCATCGACAGAACCTGCAGCCCTAATATGACGACTAATGGCGATAAATCAATGCCACCCATTAACGGCATTCTTTTACGTACTGGATCCAGCAAAGGGGCATTTATTGCCTGAATCAGACTGGCGACCGGATTATATCCTTGAGGAGCCAGCCAGCTAAGCAGTACTTCGA
>NZ_DFTU01000060.1:2944-3182 GCF_002379485.1 Methylophaga sp. UBA4204
GCCATCTAAGCAGTACTTCGATAATAATCGTCACTGTAAACAGGCTGATAAACAGGGAAAATAATTCTGCAGCCGTCAGTAGAACCAGGCCAATAAGGGCGGGCCATGCCCCAGCCAGACTCAGTAGCAACGTCAGTTTGACTAAAGTGACCAGAATCAATAGCAGCAAAACGGCAGAATCAAATTTTCGAGTGCTAGGCATAAAACTGCGTAACGGAGCACAAAGTGGCTCGGTAAT
>NZ_DFTU01000060.1:3267-4218 GCF_002379485.1 Methylophaga sp. UBA4204
CACAAAGTGGCTCGGTAATTCGGATAATGGTCTGAATCAAAGGATGGGTAAATGAAGTCCTTATCAGCGGTAACAATAACCGTATGGCAACGATATACATATAAAGCTGAAAAAGTGTTTCAATCAGAAACATCAATGGATTTGAAAAATAGCTATTAGGCATGGTCTTGTCCCAGTTCATTGGCCAGCTCTCTTGCGCGCAAAGCCGCCGCCACTAATGCGTTTTCAAATAAGCCATGTAAACCACCATCTTCCAGTTCATGAATAGCTCTTTCAGTCGTGCCGCCGGGAGAGGTGACCTGTTTACGCAAAGTGCTGGCAGATTCGCCACTTTCAAGGGCCATTTTAGCGGCTCCGAATGCGGTTTCCAAACATAACAGTCGCGCGGTTTCCTGGGGTAAGCCAAGTTCAATAGCCGCATTTTCCATCGCTTCCATCACCAGAAAGAAATAGGCCGGGCCGCTGCCGGAAACGGCAGTAACAGCATCCATGTGTTTTTCTTCTTTCAGCCAGATTGCCAAACCACAGGCACGCAAGATGGATTCCGCCAATTCATGCTGCTGGTGGCTAACATATTCATTTGCAAACAGCGCGGTAGCGCCGGCTTCCACCAACGCTGGCGTATTGGGCATTGCACGCACAATCGCAGCCTGTGGTTTATCCAGCCAACGGCTAATATCTTCAATACGGATGCCGGCGGCAATTGAAATCAGTAATTGCTTTTCTTGCCAGGAAGAATGAAGCGCTTTAACAACCTCTTGCAGTTGCTGAGGTTTGACAGCAATAATAATGACATCAGCACCTTCGATAGCATGTTGGTTGCTGGTAAACGTCTGCACAGGATATTGACGGTTAAGTGACTCAAGTGTTGCGGCATTTTTATCAGCAACGTGGATATCTTCAGCTGACATGCCATTGGCGATTAAGCCACCAATTAAACTGCGCGCCATT
>NZ_DFTU01000060.1:4274-4820 GCF_002379485.1 Methylophaga sp. UBA4204
CATTAAACTGCGCGCCATATTTCCACCGCCGATAAAGGCGAGCTTGCAAGGTATCATTTAAACTTTCTCCATTGGGACGGACTCTTCAACACTGTAGTGTACTGGTTATTGTTTATTGGGTGTATGTCTCTCACCAAACAGCGCCGTCCCAATCCGGACCATGGTGCTGCCTTGCGAGATAGCTGGCTGCATATCAGCTGACATCCCCATTGATAAAGTATCAACGGTAGCGTGGTTGGTTTTAAGTTGAGAAAAAAGTTGCTGCGCCCGGGCAAAGGCATCGAGCTGTTGTTCAACCGTTTCTGCAATTGCCGGAATGATCATTAAACCCCGCAACCGAATATTTTTCAGTTGGCTTACTGCAGCAGCGAGTTCCATTAAACCGTCGGCATGAACACCTGCCTTGCTGGCTTCATCATCAATATTGACTTGCAGACAAATATTCAAAGGCGGTTTTTCAGTAGGTCGCTGGTCAGATAACCGTTGCGCAATTTTAAGCCTGTCCACACTCTCGACCCAATCAAAGTTGGCAGCAATGTCACGGGT
>NZ_DFTU01000060.1:4984-5898 GCF_002379485.1 Methylophaga sp. UBA4204
TGTCCTGCTTCAGCTAGCTCACGTAGCCGGGATGCCGGCCAGGTTTTGCTTACAGCAAGCAATTTCACTGAGCCTGGGGAGCGATTAGCCTGTTGTTCTGCCAATTTGATGAAGTTCATCACAGATTGCAGACGTGTTTTTGAATTTGTCATGTTGCAAGCCAGTCTGGAGCGCGCTACCTTTAACAGTATTCGCTATGTTGTCATCGACATGTAGCCATCATTATCGAATTAAGGAATGTGCATGGATATTACTGAATTGCTGACCTTTAGTGCAAAAAACAATGCATCCGATTTGCACATCTCTTCTGGTGAGCCGCCAATGATTCGGGTTGATGGCGATATAAAACGCATCAATTTGCCTGCTATGGAACACAAAGAAGTGCATGCCATGATATATGACATCATGAATGACCGTCAGCGTAAGGATTTTGAAGAGTTTCTGGAGGCAGACTTTTCGTTTGAGATTCCCAATCTGGCGCGTTTCCGGGTCAATGTGTTTAATCAGAACCGGGGGGCAGCCGCGGTTTTCCGGACCATACCTTCAACGGTGCTGACACTGGAAGAATTGGGTGCCCCCGAGATTTTCAAACAGATTTCCGACAATAATCGCGGTATTGTGCTGGTCACTGGACCGACTGGTTCCGGTAAGTCGACCACGTTGGCTGCAATGATTAATTATCGTAATGAAAAAGATAACGAACATATACTAACCATTGAAGACCCGATTGAATTTGTACACCGCAGTAAGAAATGTCTAATCAATCAACGTGAAGTGCATCGTGACACCCATGGCTTCAGTGAGGCATTACGCAGTGCTTTGCGGGAAGATCCTGACATAATTCTGGTCGGGGAATTACGTGATCTGGAAACCATTCGTCTGGCACTGACTGCCGCGGAAACCGGTCACCTGGT
>NZ_DFTU01000060.1:5989-22837 GCF_002379485.1 Methylophaga sp. UBA4204
CACCTGGTATTTGGCACCCTGCATACCTCATCAGCGGCAAAAACCATAGACCGTATTATTGATGTGTTTCCGGCGGCGGAAAAGGATATGGTACGTTCCATGTTGTCAGAATCCTTACGTGCGGTTATTTCCCAGACGCTATTGAAGAAAGTCGGAGGGGGGCGCATTGCGGCACATGAAATTATGATTGGTACGCCGGCTATCCGTAATCTGATTCGTGAAGATAAAGTCCCGCAAATGTATTCTTCAATTCAAACAGGTGGTGCCTTAGGAATGCAGACATTGGATCAGTGTTTACAGGATTTGGTACGTCGTCAGCAAATTACCAAGCATGAAGCATTACCCCGTGCCGTGAACAAGGATCTGTTCCGTTAGGAGATCATGATGGAAATAGTCACTATTCTTAAAGCTGCGGTAAAACACGAAGCCTCAGATATTTTTATTACTTCAGGCCGTCCAGCCACCTTGAAAGTAAATGGCCGTATGGCAACACTTTCGCAGGAACCTTTAACTGAAGAAGAAGCCCGTGAATTGGTGTTGAGCACCATGAACGATGAACAAAAACGTACTTTTGAACGCGATAAGGAATGTAATTACGCTATCGATACCAAAGGTGCCGGCCGTTTTCGGGTCAGTGCACTGTATCAGCGCAGTCGAATCGCTATGGTCTTGCGTCTGGTAAAAGGGGAAATCCCCACCATTGAAGAACTTCATGTTCCTGAAATCATTAAAGAACTTGCAATGACCAAGCGTGGCCTGGTGATGTTTGTGGGGGCCACCGGAAGTGGTAAGTCAACCACACTGGCGGCGATGATTGGTTATCGTAATCAAAACAGTACCGGTCACATTTTAACGATTGAAGACCCGATTGAATTTGATCATAAACACGCAGGATGTGTCGTCACGCAGCGAGAAGTGGGGGTGGATACCGACTCCTACGAAGTGGCATTGAAAAATTCATTGCGACAGGCACCAGATGTCATTATGATTGGTGAAATCAGAAGTCGTGATACTATGGATTACGGTATTTCATTTGCTGAAACCGGTCACCTGTGTTTATCAACCCTTCACGCCAATAATGCCAATCAGGCGATGGAAAGGGTTATTAACTTTTTTCCGGAAGACCGGCACCAGCAATTATTTCTTGATTTGTCTCTCAACCTTAAAGCTGTTGTGGCACAACGGCTGATTCCAAAAAAAGATGGTTCAGGACGGGCGGTGGCAGTTGAAGTCCTGCTCAATACGCCATTAATTGGAGATTTGCTCGAAAAGGGTAAGGTTGCGGAAATCAAGGATGTTATGAAACGTTCTCGGGAATTGGGGATGCAAACGTTCGATCAGTCTTTATATGATTTGTATAAAGCTGGAGAAATCTCATATGAAGACGCATTGCGAAATGCTGATTCAAGTAATGAAGTAAGGTTGATGATCAAGTTAGGCTCGGAAACTGGTGAACTCCCTGTGGACGCTGGTGCCCAAGCTTTATCCCTAGAAATGGAAAGCGACCCAATGGATAGCCGCTTTTAATTTTCAGGGACATAACTAAGATTAAATATGCCTTTTTTTTAATATGTTACACTCCAAATGTAAATCGTATTATTATGATACCTGAATCTGAACACATGGATTAACCACCGTGTCAGCCAAGATATCAAGAAACGATTACCAACTAAGCAATAAATCTAAAGGAACTAAAACTATGAATATTACAGTTAAATTAACGGCAGCATTGCTGACGATTGGTTTGCTGGCTGGTTGTGCAGGTCCAAACCAGCGTGCGTATCAAGATTATACTTTGTGTTCTGCTCTTGGCGGTGCCGTTGGTGGCGCAGCAGTCGGTGCAGCGGCAAGTGGTGGCTCTGGTGCTGTAGGTGGCGCAGCAGTCGGTGCAATGTTGGCATTATTACTTTGCCCAACTGATGAAGCCCAGGCAGAAGAAGTAGCAGCAGAAAAAATGATGTGTGAGCATGAGCCAGTTCCAGGTGCATTGCTTGATGCCAATGGTTGTGCAATGGATTCAGACAATGATGGTGTTGTCGATGGTATCGATATGTGTGCTAACACACCAGCTGGTGTAACAGTTGATGATGTTGGTTGCCCAATTGATTCAGACAGAGATGGCGTAGCGGATTACAAAGATCTTTGCCCAAATACGCCAGAAGGTGTAATCGTTGACCAGGATGGATGTCCAATCGCCGGTGAAACCATTCTGTCATTGAATGACGTTCACTTTGAATTTGATAAAGCAACACTAACTCCTGAAGCTCAATCAACTCTTGATGAAGCAGTAGATGCTTTGTTGAACAGTGATGAAGTGGTTGAAGTACGTGTTGAAGGTCATACAGATAGTATTGGTACTGAAGCATATAACCAAAACTTATCACAACGTCGTGCAGAGTCAGTGGTTGACTATCTCACGTCAAGAGGTGTTAACGGCAACAACCTGATTCCAGTTGGTATGGGTGAAAATCATCCAATCGCTAACAATGAAACTGATGCAGGTCGTGCTCTTAACCGTCGTGTTGATTTTGTTGTTAACCCATAATAACTAGAACTTTAGTTGAAATGAAAAAGGCCCTTAACCGGGCCTTTTTTGTGTCTGCTGTTTTGAGTGAAGTGGTAAAGAACGTAATTTGAGTTGCAACTAAATGATTAGTTTTAAAACGCTGAAGCGTTGAAAATTTTACATTTCACCATGTTATTTCTACCACGGTTTAGTGCCTCTTTTTATTAATTCCCCAAGATTTAATAACGAAAACAAATAGATATCGTATTGGCATGATTTCTGTAACTTTCAAAGAGACTGATGTTTTGCTGAATCTGTATTGAGCTTTAGTGCATTTATTTAATGCTGAGTTCAGCAAGAGCCTTTGGTATTAAAAGACCTTAGGTGTCAGACTTTTTGAGCTATAAGGAGAAAAAAATGAATATTGATATTGCAGAAGGTAAATGGACTCAAGTTAAAGGTAAACTTCGTGAAAACTGGGGTGACTTAACGGATGATGAAATTGAACAAACAAAAGGTAATGCCCAGCAATTGGTTGGTCTCCTGCAGGAGCGATATGGCCTGGCAAAAGATCAGGCAGAAAAGGAAGTTGAAGCGCTTACCAAATAGAACGCTTTTTGCTGGATTCCACTAGCTCCAAAGACGCCGAAAGGCGTCTTTTTTGTTAAACATGAATATTTTCCTGATAAAGCTTGTAATTTATTCATGATTATTAATGTATTTAAAGTGGGGGAGTTGAGTAACCCCATGAATTTATTTGGTTTATATACTTGGCATGGTTATAGCACCTGTCTAGTGAGTGACATTAAATCAATTAGGAGATAAATGATGAAAATTAAAATGAACCATTTAGCAATTTTGACCGCAGCTACCTTAGTTACTACCCCTGTGCTAGCAAATGACTGGCAAGGTGAGGCTAATGATGCTTGGCTGGATGGCAAATTAGAAACATCATTATTGCTGAACACCGAACTGAATAATTTTAAAATTGATACGGATATTGAAAGTGGGGTTGCAGTTTTAAGTGGTGAAGTGAACAACCAGACGCAAAAAGAGCTGGCTGGTGAAATTGCAAAAAATATTGAAGGTATCTCTGAGGTTAAAAATAACCTGACGGTTGATAAAAACTATCGTAATGAAGATAACGACGATGATAAATCTTTTAGCCGTGCATGGCATGATATGACTGTAACTGCCGGACTTAAGATGGAGCTTGCTGCTCATGATGAGCTTGAAGCCACTGCCATTGAAGTCTCAACCGACAATGGCGTTGTCACATTGAAAGGTAACGTGAAAAATGAGGCCGAAAAAGATCTGGCGGTCGAAATGGCGAAAGGTTATGACAAGGTTGTTGAAGTCAAAGATGAACTCGTTGTAACAAACTGAATGTCACATGTTGAATAACAGAGATCAGCAACTTATTCAGGAGTTGAAGAGTATCTGTGCAGATGGACGCAACTTCTACGATATGACCGCAAGGAAAGTGGTCAGCAGTGAAATAAGAATGTTGTTGCGTGAAATGGCTCTGGTACGGGCTGAAATTGTTGACGATATTAACAAGCGTTTTGCCGGGCTCAAGGATACTCAGCCTTCCAGTAGTGAGTTAGCGTTAACAATGCGGGCAATCTACAAAGTTGCATATGGAACATGTGAGGATGTAATTGATAAAGATTGTCTTGCTGATTTGGAATCAATGGAAATGCATTCATTGGAAATTTTTAAAATTTATGTAAGAAGAATGCACGATCGGCAAATGTCATCTTATCTTGCAGGCCATCTGGCGAATATACAATTAAGTCAGGATCGTTTGCTAAGATTAAAAAGTGATAAACGACATCATCGCCGCATAGGTTGACTAATCAGCTATTCCATAAAAGAGGTTGAAACATTAAGTTTCAACCTCTTTATCTATGTTAAGAAATCTATAAAATCCGCATGTTAGACTCGAATTTAATTATTATTTAAAAACGGGTCTTATGCCAAAATTACTGTTAATCACAACTGATGAAATCTTATCAGCGAAATTGAGCAAACTGCTTTCTGCCTGTAACTTTAGTTTAGTTCAGGTTGCAGACTTGAGTGAGCAAGATTATCAAGCAGATTTGGTTATCTATGCCCCCCAAAAAGCCACTGAGTCTGACTATAAATTATTCGAAACACATCCTTTGCAAACTACTGCTGACTGGATTTTATTAAGTGACGGTTTACCCAATAAATGGTTGGACTTAATGATGAGTAAAGGGGGGGCTTATCATTTTCGACAGATGAGCGACTTCACCCCCCTCATTGAAGTGGCCCAGGAATTTGCTACAGAATTCAAACAGCTGAAAAAAAACCGTCAGACTGCCACACTTACCTCCACACTTGATCAATATGGCTCGCTTCTGGGCTCCTCTGCTGCTATGCATAAGCTTTATCGTTTGATACGACGTGTCAGCCAGACAGATGCCAGTGTATTTCTGATAGGCGAAAGTGGCTGTGGTAAAGAAGTTGCTGCCAGAACAATTCATGAACAAAGTGAAAGAGCTAACGAACCGATGGTTTCAGTCAATTGTGCGGCGTTGGCTGCAGATCTTATTGAAAGCGAATTATTTGGTCATGAGAAAGGTGCGTTTACCGGGGCAGTAAACCAACATATCGGCTTTTTTGAACAAGGCGGCAACGGCACGTTATTACTGGATGAAATCACTGAGATGCCTCTGGCATTACAAAGTAAACTGCTGAGAGTATTGGAAAGTGGTGAGTTTCGTCGAGTAGGAAGTGATGTGGTGCGGCAATCCAAAGTAAGGATTATTGCCGCGACCAATCGTGAACCAGAAGAAGCGATTGAAGCCGGTTTTCTGCGTGAGGATCTCTATTTTCGTCTGGCACATTTTCCCATCAAACTTCCTCCGTTACGGCAGCGGGACAATGATGTCATTGAGCTGGCCAAACATTTCCTCGCTTACCGAAATGAAGCGACAAATTCAGGCAAAGTATTTTCCGATGATGTACTGGATATTTTTGCTCAATATAGTTGGCCGGGAAATGTCAGAGAGCTTAAACATTGTGTTGAACGGGCGCATATATTGGCAGAAGATGTAATAACCGTTGATGATCTACCTGATTTTGGCAACGGCCACTCTGCAATAGAAAATGATATCGGGCCCGGTACTTCGATTAAAGATGCTGAAAAAAGCCTGATTCTGTCGACATTAGAAGCCTGTCAGCAAAATAAAACCAAGGCAGCCAAGCAGCTTGGCATTACCGTTAAGACTTTATATAACAAACTTGATCAATATGGCCAATTAGAACCCAATATTCATGCAGGGGCTGAATCAAACTGATAACGCGTGGCCAGAGAAGAGAGTTAAGTAAAAATTGGTGCGCCTGACAGGAATTGAACCTGTGACCTTCGGCTTCGGAAACCGACACTCTATCCAACTGAGCTACAGGCGCTTTGTGTGATTGCTGACAGCGCGAATTATACGGACTTTGCTTGTCTTAAACCACAGGAAAAATAGAAACCCACTGCCAATACACCTATATGGTTAATGACAGTGGGGTTTTTCTATCCGGTATCAGCTATCTGGATGTGGCGCAATTTTTTCCAGCTTCCAGATACCCTGATTGTATTCTTCCATGGTTCTGTCAGTTGAAAATTTACCGCTGTTAGCTGCATTGATAATACTCATAGCTGTCCAGCGCTCTTTATCCAGATAAGCCTGTCCGGCCTGTTTCTGAGCATCTATATAACTGCGGAAATCTGCTACGGTCATCCAGGGGTCATTTGAACTGGTAAAGGCATTAATAATGTTATCGAAGCAGCCCGGCTCAAACTGATTGAAATGGCCGCCGGTTAATAAGTCCACCACGCGTTTCAAATCAGCATCATTCTCAATAATAGACTGTGGATTATAATGCCCTCGATTTTCTGCAACTTCTTCTTCAGATAAACCAAACAGGAAAAAGTTATCATCACCAACTTCTTCGCGAATTTCGATATTTGCCCCATCCAGCGTACCAATGGTAATAGCACCATTCATCATAAATTTCATATTGCCGGTACCGGAAGCCTCTTTACCGGCTGTAGAAATCTGTTCCGATAAATCTGCTGCGGGGCAGATAACTTCCATTACAGAAACCTGATAGTTGGGGAAAAAAACAACTTTCAGCCAATCGCCCACATCTGGATCATTGTTTACAACATCAGCAACATTATTAATCAGCTTGATGATTTGTTTTGCCATGACATAACCTGGGGCTGCCTTACCACCAAATAAAACACAGCGTTTGGGTAATCCATCAGTTTTACCGCGTTTAATCTGATCGTAAAGATGAATGACATGCAAAACATTTAATAGTTGGCGTTTATATTCATGAATGCGTTTCACCTGAATATCAAACATGGCTTCCGGGTTAAACACCACGCCACATTGTTTTTCGACTAATGCCGCTAAACGTTTTTTATTCTCATATTTGGCTTCGTGCCAGGCTTTCTGAAAATCTTTGTCATGCGCCAGTGGAGCGAGGTTTTCCAGCTCAGTAAGGCGGGTAATCCATTTATCCCCAATGGTTTCGCTAATCAGTTGACTTAACACCGGATTACACCAGGCCATCCAGCGGCGTTGGGTCACACCGTTAGTTTTGTTGTTAAATTTGTCCGGCCATAACTGATAGAAGTCTGCAAACAAGCCTTTTTTCAGTAATTCAGAATGTAAGGCTGCAACACCATTGACGGAAAAACTGCCGATAATGGCCAAATGAGCCATTCGGACCTGTTGCTGGGCACCTTCTTCAATAATAGACATACGTGCCAGCCGCTCTTTATCGCCAGGCCAATGATTAGCCACTTCCCTGAGGAATCGGGCATTGATTTCGTAAATTATTTCCAGAATGCGAGGCAGTAGACGACCAAACAGGTTTGCCGGCCATCGTTCCAGTGCTTCGGGTAACAAAGTATGGTTGGTGTAGGCCATAGTTTTGGTAGTGATTTGCCAGGCTTTATCCCAGCCTAATTGATGTTCATCCATAAGCAGGCGCATCAGTTCTGCAACGGCAACAGTAGGATGAGTATCGTTCAGTTGAAAGACGTTTTTATCGGCAAAATTTTCAAAGTTGCCATCATGAGTCGTCACCCAGTAATCCAGAATATCCTGCAGACTGGCTGAGGCCAGGAAATACTGTTGGCGTAAACGTAACTCTTTACCATTTTCACTGGCATCGTTTGGGTACAAAACCATGCTGATATTTTCAGCTTCATTTTTCGCTGCAACCGCTTCTGTATACGAACCGGCATTAAAATCTTCTAGGTTAAACTCATCGGTAGCCGCTGCTTTCCACAACCGCAAACGATTGACGGTGCCATTCTGATAGCCGGGAATAGGTAAGTCATATGGAACAGCCAGTACATCATTGGTATCAACCCACTGAATTTCCATTTGACCACTACTGTTACGATGTAACTCGGTATGTCCACCAAATTTGACACGTTGAGTGTATTCAGGCCGTTCCAATTCCCATGGATTACCATCACGCAACCAGTGATCCGGCATTTCCTGTTGGCGGCCATTTTCAATTTTTTGTTGGAACATGCCGTATTCATAACGCAAGCCATATCCCGTAACCGGTAGTTGCAGGGTGGCACAGCTATCAATAAAACATGCAGCCAGACGACCTAGCCCCCCATTACCCAAACCGGCATCATGTTCAAATTCGGCAAGTTCTTCATATTCGAGTCCCAGATTGACCAGCGCTTTTTTCAACGGTTCTTCAATGCCAAGGTTTAAAGCGGCATTGCCGGTGGCGCGGCCCATTAAAAATTCCATGGACAGGTAATAAGCCTGTTTGCAGCGCGAATCGGCATAGGTGTGTTTGGTATTTTTCATTCTTTCAAACAGCCGGTCACGCAGTGTATGGGCCATAGCTGCATACAGGTAATGACCTGAAGCACAGCCCTTGTCCTGACCAAGGTAAATACCGAAATAGCGTTTGAAATCCTCAGTTAATGCAAGCGTATTCATCCCCAGTTTTGATGTCTGATAAAGTTCAGGCAGCGGGGTGGTAATCGGAGTATATCTTGGCGTCATAGCGGAATCCTTGAATGGGCATCGTTATGGAAAAAATCGGGGATAGGGAACCAGCTCTGGCAACATTGCCATTAAGCGGCAGGTTCAGCATTGAACTGGAAATGTTATGTTAGCACTGCATGTCCCAATGCCGTAAACGTTAGCAGAGAGTGATGACATCTGCCATCACCTGAAGCATAAATTTTCAGCGAACAGAAAGAAAAATATTCTATTGCTGTTCGGCGGTCGATAATTCAAACCAATTATCAAGTACCTGAATCGCTTCATCACGTCCCTGATGATTTAAAGAAGAGAATAATTGTACCGATGCTTCCAACCCAGCATCTTTTAATTCTTTACGAACCTGTTGCAGGGCATTACCCCCAGCACCGCGTCCCAATTTATCCGACTTGGTGAGTAAAATATGAATCGGCAGTTCAGCCTGTTTTGCCCAGTCCAGCATTTGTAGGTCAAAGTTTTTTAATGGATGTCGAATATCCATCATCAGCATTAATCCGCGCAACGATTGGCGCGTTTCCAGATATTTGCTCAGGGTGGCTTGCCATTTAAGCTTCATCTTTTCCGGGACTTTGGCATAACCATAACCGGGAAGATCTACCATGGCTCTTTCATCGTCCAGATGAAAAAAATTGATCATTTGTGTTCTTCCTGGTGTCTTACTTATTCGCGCCAGAGCTTTGATTCCTGTGATGGTGTTGATTGCGCTGGATTTTCCGGCATTTGAGCGGCCCGCAAAAGCTACTTCGAAACCTGAGTCAGGTGGCAGTTGAGACAATTGTGTGGCGCTGACAGTATAATGTGCGCTTCGGTATAACTCTGACATGTCAGTCTTTCCAGGTGCAAAAAAGTGCCAATAAGAGTAGCATACCGAAAGTTTTGTATCCGAAAGTTAGTAGCCAGGAACGACAATGAAAAAATTTATTTTTGCAGTGGTGTTTGGGGTGGGTGTATCGAGTTCACCACTTGTTTTTGCCACAGGAGACATTTCCGCTGGCAAAACAAAATCAGCTGTGTGCGCTGCCTGTCATGGTGCTGATGGTAACAGTCCTTCTGATATGTACCCAAAACTGGCTGGACAACATGCCAGTTACCTCTACAAACAGCTAGTCGAATTCAAAAGTGGTAAACGTAAAAACGCCATAATGGCGCCGATGGTGGCCAACCTGTCGGAACAGGATATGGCTGATTTGGCGGCTTATTTTGCCAGCAAAGAAACTGCGCCGGGCGCCGTGAGCGAAGACTTGCTGGAACTGGGAAAACAGATTTATCGTGGCGGCAATAGCGAATCCGGGGTGCCTGCCTGCATGGCATGCCATGGTCCCAATGGCAGTGGTATGCCCGCGGCGAAATGGCCGAAACTATCTGCTCAATATCGTGCCTATACAGAATCGCAATTACACGCTTTTGCAAATGGTGAACGTCATAACGATCCTAATGGAATGATGCGTGATATTGCTTCCAAGTTGACTGAGGAAGAAATTAAAGCGGTTTCCGCTTATGTATCCGGTCTGCATTAATTGCTGATAAGCTCCGGTGACAATGATTCTGATTGCACCGGAGTAACTCATCGGCTCATGTTTGAGCAATTTCATGTCTGAAGTTACCCCGAAAGATAACTCCCACAACAGCTACTCTCGCCGATTATTTTTATTTCTTGGCTCTATGGAGTTGGCAATTACGTTATTGCTGACACTTGCCATTGCCTCTGTTATCGGCACTGTTCTACAGCAAAACCAGCCCTATGCTGATTATGTCATTAAATTTGGTCCTTTCTGGTTTGAAGTATTTGAACAGCTTGGGCTTTATGATGTTTACAGTTCTATCTGGTTTATCGCCATACTTGCATTGCTTGTCATTTCCACATCGGTTTGTGTAATTCGTCATTTTCCGGCGATGGCTAAAGAAATGTGGCAGTTACGCACTAATGTGCAGAAAAAATCCTTAAAAGCTATGCATCACAGTGCTCAGTGGCAATCAAATGCAACCATGCCTTCAGTAGCAAATGATTTGCAGCAGGAATTCAAAAAACTGGGGTTCCGCAGTAGACAAACGGTTAAACAAGATGATGCTGTATTAATTTCTGCAATGCGTGGCGGTATGAACCGTCTCGGCTACCTGTTTACCCATATTGCCATTGTGGTGATCTGTGTTGGTGGTCTGTTTGATAGCAACATGCCATTAAAATTTGCCGAATGGCGCGGTGAAATCAAAATTGAGACCCGCGATCTTTCGATCCGTGAAATACCTGCAGAAAGTCGTCTTGCAGTTGGTAGTCAGGGTTTTAGGGGGAGTGTAAGTATCCCGGAAGGCAAGGCGGCAGAAGTAGTTTTTTTACCGGTTCGTGACGGTTATTTGTTGCAAGCCCTGCCTTTTCGTATTGAAGTAAAAGATTTCCGAATCGAACATTATCCCAATGGTCAGCCAAAATCTTTTGAATCGGATTTAGTGATTCACGACGATCAACTGGCGGAACCCTTTGAATCTACTATTGCGGTAAACCACCCATTAATTTATCGAGGCCACTCGATCTATCAATCCAGTTTCAGTGACGGTGGTTCTTCGCTTAGTATCGATGCATGGCCTCTTGATAGCCGTGCCGGGACTGAGCCTGTTTCTATCCAAACCAAAGTATTTGAAAATCGTCAAATGCTGTGGGGAGAAGAAACCATGCAGCTGGAAATGACCAGTTTCCGGCCGTTTAATATCAACCCTGATCCGACAGAAGAAGATGAGCGAAATTTACGTGATTTTGGTCCGAATTTTACGTTTAAGTTACGTACAGAGACTGGTGAAGCCAGAGAATACGAAAACTATATGTTTCCGGTTGAGCGTGATGGTCGCGAATACTATTTAAGTGGTGTTCGTAACAGTCCTGCAGAATCCTTTGCCTACCTCTATTTACCTGTAGATGAAGATGGAAGCTTGCAGCAGTTCTTGAATTATTCAGCGTTATTACGTGATGAAGAGCTGGTATCAGATATTGCCAATTCGATGATGAAAGAAGCGTTGGCAATGTTGCCAGAACGTGATGAAGCTCTTGAAGCCAGTTTGCAGCAAACCCTCGAAACATTGATCACCATGTTTGTCAGGGGTGGTTTTGATGAGGTCAGGGATTTCATTGATAACAATCTTCCTGACGCCGAGCGTGACAATCTGGCGCCTGCTTATCTGGGCATGTTACGGGAGATGCTGGCGCGGATTTATTTCAGCATGGATGGCATTACTCCGCAAACTGTGACCAACGACCAGTTACTGTTTTTACAGGATAGTGTGGATACAATTGGCACCTTATCACGTTACGGTTCGCCGGTCTTTTTGCAGCTGACTGATTTTGAACATGTTCAATCGACCGGCCTGCAAATTGCCAAAGCCCCAGGAAAGAATGTGGTGTATTTCGGTTGTGCGCTATTGATAATCGGTGTGTTTTTACTGTTCTATCTTCCACAGAGACGCTTATGGGCATGGGTGGAAGAGGGTGCTGAACACACGGAAATTATATTGGCAGGTTCGACAAATCGAAATGCCCGCGAGTTTAATACATTTTTCAATGAGCAACAAACTGTTTTAGCAACTAAAACCGGGAACTCCAACCTGGAGCCAGGTTCTTAATGAAAGCGTTAAAGAGTATGAGAAACCTATGACAACGAATACTGAAATCATGACAAAACCTGCTGCCCATACCTGGTGGTGGTATGCACTTTTATTACTGGCAACCATTGGTATTTTGTCTGTTTATCATGAAGTGCTGGACGTATATGAGGTCTCAATCCTGATGTTTACGGCTATTAGCATGGGCTTTGTCGGCAATCATTGGCCCGGCTTCCGCGGTCACGCTATCGCTGTTGCTATGCTCAGTCTAATTGCCTTGCAGTTATACGGTACCAATCTGGAGGCTGCTGAAACTAACGGATTGCTCAAATACATGCTGGCCAGCCAGTCAGCCATTATGTGGATGAGTGTATTTTTTATCGCCGCCACATTTACCTATTTTGGTGGGTTGATTTTCAGATCTGACTATACCGAAAAAGTTGGTAGCGTATTTACCTGGATTGCGACGACCTTTGGGATGACAGGGCTGATGGTTCGCTGGCGTGAAACGCATATGATGGGTGCTGATATTGGCTACATTCCTGTCAGCAATCTTTACGAAGTCTTTATTCTGTTTGCTGTCGTAACGGCTTTACTGTATCTGTTCTACGAACGTCGGTATCAAGTGCGTAGTCTGGGTGGATTCGTCTTGCTGGTTATCTCTGCTGCTGTGATATTTCAGCTTTGGTATGCATTTGAACGCAATGCCCACGAAATTCAGCCATTAGTCCCGGCATTACAAAGTTACTGGATGAAAATTCATGTACCAGCCAATTTTATAGGATACGGTGCGTTTGCTATGGCGGCCATGATTGGCATCGCTTATTTATTGGTCAGCTGGCGTAGTGAAAAAAATCCGGACAGTGGGTTGGTCAAAGCCATGCCGCCACTGACAATGATGGATGATCTGATGTATAAAAGCATTGCCCTGGGCTTTGCCTTTTTTACGGTGGCGACGATTCTAGGGGCTTTGTGGGCTGCTGAAGCGTGGGGCGGTTACTGGTCTTGGGATCCGAAAGAGACCTGGGCTTTGATTGTCTGGCTAAACTACGCAGCCTGGTTGCATATGCGCATGACAAAAGGATGGAATGGTAAACCAATGGCCTGGTGGGCAATTGTTGGATTGTTCGTGACCTTATTTGCCTTTCTGGGTGTCAATATGTTTCTGTCTGGCCTTCATTCTTATGGCAGTTTGTAATTAAAAAATTTAAGGATATTGAAATGACGAGATCAATTCGTGCTTTGTTACTCACCACAGCGGCATTATTAATGCCTTTTTCTGTGTCAGCTGATTCAACAAGCTACAAAGAGGGTGAACACTATAAGCCTACCACTGAGCGTATGGCGAAAAATACCTCAAATGAACACATTGAAGTCATTGAGTTGTTCTCGTACTCCTGTCCACATTGTTTTAATTTGGACTCACAAATCATGCAATGGAAAGAAACCTTGCCTGAAAATGTGAAATTTACTCAGGTACCGGCTATTTTCCGTGACAGTTGGTTGCAGTTAGCAAGAGTGTTTTATGCTGCACAAATAACGGGTGATTCTGAAAAGTTGCATAAAGCATTATTTAATGCGATTCATATTGATAAGCGTCGTCTCGATACTGAAGATCGTTTGCTCGATTTTGTTGAAGAGCAGGGGATTGATCGTGAGAAATTCGTTGAAACGATGAATTCGTTTACTGTCAAAACCAACGTAAAAAAAGCACTGATCATCAGCCAAACATCTGGCGTTCAGGGTGTTCCAGTTATTATCGTTGATGGACGTTATTTTACTGACGCACCGCTGGCAGGTGGGATGACTGAAATGCTTAATGTGGTTGAGTATTTGATTGAAAAAGTTGAAGCAGAAAAATAAAGCGAGTTTTGTTAGAGCAGGTAAGGCCGGTTAGCGAAAGCAACCGGCCTTTTTTATAATGCTGCTGGAAGTGTTTCATTAATTTCAGCGGGTGGGGTGGAAGCATTTTGATTGACTTCATCATGGTGCAACATAATATCGTAATAACGTCGGATATTACCGACGTAACGCACCGGCTCGGCGCCACGTGCATATCCATGACGTGTTTGGCTGAACCACTTCTGTTTGGCAAGTAAAGGCAGGTTTTCGCGAACATCAGCCCAGCGGTCAGGATTGCCGCCATTTTTTTCCGTCAAGACTCTTGCGTCTTCCAAATGCCCCATACCAATATTATAAGCAGCTAACGCTAACCAGGTACGATCCGGCTCAGCGATCCGCTCCGGTAAACGGGTTTTCATAATAGTCAGATAAGCTGTGCCGGCAAAGATACTCTGCACAGGATCTTCCCGCTCGCTGACGCCCATTTCATTTGCAGTGGCTTGAGTCAGCATCATCAAGCCACGTACGCCAGTACTGGAAACGGCATCTGGATTCCAGTGTGATTCCTGATAGGCAACTGCTGCGAGAAAGCGCCAATCATAACCATAGGCTAATGCAGCAGCTTTAAAAGTGGATTCATATTGAGGGAGATGCGTCTGAATACGACGGTGAATGGCACGCGAATCGACATAATCGAAACGACGGATATGACCGAAATACTTTTCAATTAATTGATCCAGATAGCCCGAACTTTCTATTTCTTCAAAAAAAGCATTTACCGCAAGTTGTAAACTCATATCATCATTGCGACGCATACCCCAGGCTAATGGCTGGGGATCCGATATATCAAAAGCCACTCTTAGTTCGGGATAAAGACTATGGCTGGCAGCCATCTCATTAGAGTCAACGATGGTGTAATCAATAAGTTCGAGCTGAACCAGCTCAAGTAACCCGCTGGTGTCTATCGTCTGGTTTTCGGTCCAAGACAACAATGGTATTTCCTGTTGAAGATTAGCAAGCTGTTCAGCATGGCTGCTATTAGCAACAATTTCTAACTGACCGGTGCTGATTTCGGTGATATCTCGCGGTTTCTGGCTGCCATGACGGTAAATAAGCTGTTGAGTGACTTCATGATAAATTGGGCCAAACCGTAATCTGTTTTGCCGGGCCCGGGTTATTGTTAAGCCCGCAGCAGCAATATCTGCCTGACCGTTTTCAATCATATCGAGGGTTTTGCTGAGGTTATCGGGAACGGTCACTTTGAGATCAACACCGAGAAAATCGGCAAACCGTTGCGCCAGTTCAAACTCAAATCCCGCCAGTTCACCACCATTATTATAATAACTGGTCAAACCATAGCGACTCACCACACGAAGTTCACCACGCTCCAGGATTTGCTCCAGTTGATTACTGGAGGAGTTGCAAGCGTTTAATACGCAGAGCATGCAAAGGAGAAAAATTAGCTTTTTCAAAACTTCACTCTGACAGTAGGGCATGAAATTATCCTACATAAGGAAGGCTTTGCACATCAAATTTCCCAAAACTTACAATTAATGAACAGGAAAATGTGATGTCTATCGCTTCCCGCGAAAGAAATCCTTCAGCAGCTTACTGCTTTCTTCAGCTAACACACCATGTTCATATTGAACACGATGGTTTAACTGACTGGTATTAAAAATATCCATACAACTGCCCGCTGCACCGGTTTTCGGTTCAGTAGCAGCGAAAACTACTCGCTCAATTCTGGCATGAACAATCGCACCAGCACACATGATGCAGGGCTCCAGCGTGATATACATTGTGGAACCGGGGAGTCTATAGTTCTGTTGGTTGAGACAGGCTGCACGTAAAGCAACAATCTCGGCATGCGCCGTGGGATCCAGTTGGCTGATAGGTTGATTCCACCCGGTACCAATGAGTTCATCCTGATGGACGATAATCGCACCAACCGGTACCTCGCCATGTTGTTCTGCCTGATGCGCCAGTAATAATGCCTGACGCATCCAATACTCATCGTTGAACATGACTGATATGAACATCAATGAGGTTGAGTAAGCGCTGGCTGGCACCTTTACTTTGTTCAATCAGGTGTTTACCCGCATCTCCCATTTCAGCGCGACGTTGAGGATCTTTTAATAACGCAATGACGGAATCCGCTAATTGTTCAGTGTTTTTTACCTCAATAGCCGCATGATGTTCGAGAAACTGTCTGGTTATTTCAAGAAAGTTAAAATAATGAGGGCCGGTGATAACGGGGCGGGAAAGCGCAGCCGGTTCTAATATATTGTGACCGCCATGATTCACCAGGCTACCCCCAACAAAAGCAACATCTGCTGTACCATAAAAAACGGATAATTCGCCCATGCTATCAACCACCAGCGCTTGAACCTGGCTACTACAAGGCTTGCCATCACTTCTGCGCAGTGTATTTAAACCAGAACGACGGCACAGTGCTGTCACCCGATCAAAGCGTTCAGGATGACGTGGAACGATGATTAATAATAAATCACGAAACTGGCCACGGATTTTGCGGGCTGCATCCAGTATTAGCTCTTCTTCGCCCTCATGGGTGCTGGCGGCAATAAATACGGATCGATTTCCCCATAATGCTCGTATTGACTCTGCACGCTCGATAACACTGGCCGGTAAACTGATTTCATATTTCAGGTTTCCCACGGCGTGGACTTTGTCTTTATGTGCACCCAGTTGAACAAAACGATCGCGGTCACTATGGGATTGTGCGGCAATGAGCGGAATGCTTTGTAACATCTGCCGTGTTAACTTGGCGACTTTCAAATATCCCCGGGCACTGCGGGCGGATAGTCTTGCGTTGGCGACTGTGAA
>NZ_DFTU01000060.1:22977-23369 GCF_002379485.1 Methylophaga sp. UBA4204
TCGACTGTGAGGGGAATTGAGCGTTCAGCACAAATCAGAATCAGATTAGGCCAGAGTTCAGTTTCCATAATAATGCCGAACTGAGGCTGCATTGCGTCAAGAAAACGTCTGATAGCGAACGGTAAATCATATGGCAGATATACGTGCAGTACATTTTCTGCAAACAGGCTTTTTACCCTGGCACTACCGGTGGGGGTCATTGTAGTGATAAGAACCTGATGGTCAGGGTAACGGTCCTGTAATCCTTTAATAAGGGGCCGACAAGCCTCGACTTCCCCTACAGATACCGCATGCACCCAGATAAGATTTTGCTCGGATGCGCGGGAAGGTATATGTCCAAACCGTTCATTCCAGCGTTTAAAATAAGCTGGTGCCTTAAATCCACGCCAGAT
>NZ_DFTU01000060.1:23488-24054 GCF_002379485.1 Methylophaga sp. UBA4204
GGTGCCTTAAATCCACGCCAGATCAATCTGATCAATATGAAAGGCAGAGCAAGATAGAATAGGGTTGAATACAAAACTTTCAAATTGGACTCACTGCAGGCAGTTTTTTAAGCTTAAATTGAGTTGGGATGATAGCATAGACACTGTTTTGTATTGTTATCGAACAGATGAAAATTCTCAGTAAAAAATTCCTTCACCCGCGCTTTTGGCCAAATTGGCTTGGCCTGCTTCTTATGCGTATCTCAATTTACTTGCCAAAATCCTGGCAATTATTCGCGGGTCATAGTCTGGGCCGCTTAATGCGATTGTTTATGAAGGATCGCGAGCGTGTTGCCAGGCGAAACCTTGAATTATGCTTCCCGGAAATGAGTCAGCAAAAACGTAAAGAATTGCTCAGTGAAAATATGTTGACGATGGGCATGATGCCGATCGAGACCGCCATCAGTTGGTGGGCCAGTGACAAAAGCCTGGAAAAACGGGTGGAATATCATGGTCTCGAACATATTCACAATGCTCTGGCTAAAGGGAAAGGGGTGCTGTTACTGACCGGCCATTTTACCAGCATG
>NZ_DFTU01000060.1:24146-25272 GCF_002379485.1 Methylophaga sp. UBA4204
TGACCGGCCATTTTACCAGCATGGAATTGGGCGGACGGCTGATCATGTTGAAACAGCCGTGCTATGTGATGTTTCGTGAACTTAAAAGTCCGTTATTTAATGCAGTGATGCTACATCAGCGACAACGTCACAGTGAAGGGACAATTTTACAAGCAGATATGCGCGGTATGTTGAGAGCATTAAAAAAGAATAAGGTTGTATGGTATGCGCCTGATCAGGATTTTGGTCGAAGAACCAGTGTTTTTGCCAAATTTTTTGGTATAAAAGCCGCCACTATTCCAGCAACAGCTAGACTCGCCAAAATGAGTGGTGCAGCCGTTGTGCCTTATGTACCAAGACGCTTACCCAATGGAAATTATTCGATTGATATTGGACCCGCCTGGGAAAACTACCCAATAGGCGATGAACTGGCTGATGCGCAACGAGTAAATGACTGGGTAGAGGCCGAAATAAAAAAATCGCCGACGCAATATCTGTGGGTGCATCGACGATTTAAAACTCAGCCAGAAGGCAAGGGCCTATTTTACAAAAAAAACTAGCGATTAAACGGAGAAAAACTGTAGCTCAGCATTAATGATTCGGAGCCGGGATTGTTTTTTGCCAAGTCCGCATTCGACATATGATAGAGCGTTAACGCCAGCCGTGAAGATGAGCTAATACGATAACCGAGCTCTATTCCCGTACGAAATAAAAAACCGCTTCCCAAATCCTGACCATCGCCATCTTCATAGCCGACCACGGCAAGTTGTGGGGTTAAGACCCATTTTTCTCCAAGATTAATGTCATATCGACCGCCTGCATGGGCCCAATAGCCTCCATCCGAGTTGCCGCTGAGACCAATTGCTGGAATGACATTAAAGAACGTTTCCTGTGTGGCAAACCGATACTCAATACCCAGTTCCAATGAATTGTTGCTTTCGAAAACTTCAAAACTTCCTGCAGACATCGCGATTGCTGGAGATTCCGCCTGAACGCTCACACAGCCTAGTAATCCGATGATTCCGATAATGCTCTTTCTTATCATAAATTATTGCCCTTTTAGATCATCAAAATCAGTTTATTAGATAACATGATTCATCCAGTTTGAGAAGTTAAATGCAAAAAAAAACCACCCGAAGGTGGTTTT
>NZ_DFTU01000060.1:25348-25614 GCF_002379485.1 Methylophaga sp. UBA4204
AAAAACCACCCGAAGGTGGTTTTTTTGTCCAATCAACGTTGAATTAACGTTTAGAGAACTGTGGTTTCTTACGAGCTTTATGTAAACCGATTTTCTTACGTTCAACGGCACGCGCATCACGAGTGATGAATCCGGCGCTACGTAAATCAGTTTTCAATTCGCTGTTATATTCGACTAATGCGCGGCTGATACCGTGACGAATCGCACCAGCTTGACCGTTGTTACCACCACCACGAACGGTGATATTAAGGTCAACTTTGTCGGTT
>NZ_DFTU01000060.1:25704-29693 GCF_002379485.1 Methylophaga sp. UBA4204
TCGGTCATTTCAACCAGTTCAAGTGGTTGGCGTACCACCATGCGAGATGTTTCGCGACCGAAGTAATCTTCAAGGGTGCGGGTGTTGATGGTAATGTTGCCGCTGCCTGGCTTCATGAATACACGAGCGGTTGAGCTTTTGCGGCGGCCTGTTGCGTAGTAAGAATCTGCCATGACGTTATCCGATTAAATTTCCAGCATTTTAGGTTGTTGAGCTGCGTGTGGATGTTCAGTACCAGCATACACTTTCAGTTTGCTGAACATAGCACGGCCCAGAGGATTTTTAGGCAACATGCCTTTCACTGCCGTCTGGATGACACGCTCAGGTGCTTTATCCAGTTGTTTTTCCAGCGAGATAGATTTGATACCACCAATGTGACCAGTGTGGTGATAATAGATTTTATCTTTCATCTTGTTGCCGGAAACACGCAGTTTTTCAGCGTTTACAACAACAATGTAATCGCCTGTATCAACGTGAGGTGTATAAATAGCTTTGTGTTTGCCGCGCAGACGGCGAGCGATTTCTGTTGCCATACGGCCCAGAGTTTTGCCATCGGCATCAATTACGAACCAGTCGCGACGAACTTCTGCTGGTTTTGCACTTAAGGTTTTCATTCCGCGGGGTGCTCCTGAAAATATACGCATGCGGTCAAATAAAGAGGGAGAATGTTACGGATTCAAGCAAAGTCTGTCAACTGCAATTAACTAAATATAAATAGCAAAAAGCCACCCAGTACTAAGCGGTAAATGACAAAAGGCCACATGCCTATCCGTTCGAGTAGTTTAAGAAACAAAAAGATACAGATGTAAGCACTGATGGCCGAGAAAACCGCGCCAGCAGTTAGGGCAAACCAGTCCGTTGCTTGATCAGCTTTGATCAGTTTAACTGTTTCCAGGCCCCCTGCCAAAAAAATAACCGGAATAGATAATAAAAATGAGAAGCGGGCAGCAGCTTCACGCGTTAATCCCAGCATCAATGCTGCGGTCATGGTGATGCCTGAGCGGGATGTGCCCGGTATTAGCGCCAAGGCCTGGGAGAAGCCAATAATAAAAATGTCTTTCCAGTTCATTTGATCTTCTTGGCGGTTTCGCTTGCCTTTCCAGTCTGCCCAACCTAGTAACAGTCCGAATAAAATTGTTGTTGCGGCAATAACCAGCGGACTACGTAAGAATAACTCGATGAAATCATCCAAAAATAATCCGGCCAGTCCAACCGGAATGGTACCGATAATGACGGCCCAGGCTAATTTACTTTCACCTACAGTTTGTTTTTGTTGCAGAGAGCGAAACCAGTCAAAGACAAGTTGTCTGATGGTTGTTCGAAAATAAAAAATAACCGCTGTCAGTGTGCCCACATGTACTGCGACATCAAATGCAAGCCCCTGATCTTCCCAGCCGGCAATAATGGGTAACAGAATCAGATGAGCAGAGCTCGAAATGGGTAAAAACTCGGTCAGGCCTTGGAGTAGGGCAAGTGCAATAATTTGTATAATTTCCATATTTTTCTCATGACATAGCCATCGCTGGCAAAAGGCTCATTATTAATGGGTCTTATAATAGCTGGCTTCGTGTTAAAATTCTCGATTGAATATTACTTCTCAATCAGGATTAGCTGACCCATTATGTCAACTCGTATAAGAGAAATTCCATATAACTACACTTCTTTCTCAGATCGTGAAATTGTCATCCGCTATCTGGGCGAACCGATGTGGGAAATTCTGCAACAGTTACGTGAACAACGCAAAACTGGGCGCAGCGCAAAAATGCTGTTTGAAGTTTTGGGTGACATGTGGGTTATCACCCGCAATCCTTATATACAGGATGATTTGATTGAAAATCGCAAACGCTGGGACTCGCTGCGCCATGCTTTGCATCATCGTCTGGATCAAATCCGTGAACGTGCTACAGAAAATGATAATCAACTGGCACTTCAGCTTGAGCAAGCAGCTCGCAAGGCAGTAGAAAAGTTTGAGCGTGAACTGCTGGCAACGGCGGATCGTCGCAAAGTGGTTATGCGTCGTCTTAGCCGTGTGACCAAAAAACACAATATCTGCTTTGATGGATTATCGCGTGTGTCACATGTGACAGATGCCACTGACTGGCGTGTTGAATATCCGCTGGCCGTTATCAAACCGGACACCGAAGAAGAAATGGCCGCTATTATTGCTGCCAGTATTGAGTTGGGTTTAACTGTCATTCCTCGTGGTGGTGGTACCGGCTATACCGGTGGGGCGATTCCTTTGACTGCGGATAGTGTCGTTATCAATACCGAAAAACTGGAAGGCTTAGGGACTGTTGTTTATCGCAAGCTTCCTGGACGTGATGATGAAGTTGCTACTGTGCGTGCCGAAGCCGGTGTTGTGACCCGTCGATTGTCTGACCTTGCCGGTAAAAATGGTTTGGTCTTTGCTGTGGATCCGACGTCTCAGGATGCCTCGACTATCGGCGGTAATGTGGCGATGAATGCCGGTGGTAAAAAAGCCGTTATGTGGGGAACTGCACTGGATAATCTGGTTTCCTGGAGAATGGTGACGCCCGATGCGACCTGGATGGAAGTGGAACGCCTAAACCACAACATGGGTAAAATCCACGATATTGAGATGGCGACTTTCAGAATCAGTCGTTATAAACCAGATGGCAAAACATTGTTGGAAGCGCCTGAAGAGATTGCTATACCTGCACAGCAGTTACGCAAGTTGGGCTTGGGTAAAGATGTAACCAACAAGTTTTTGGGTGGCTTACCTGGCATTCAGAAAGAAGGTTGCGACGGCTTGATTACCTCGGCGGTGTTTGTCCTTCACCGTATGCCACAATTTATTCGAACTGTTTGTCTCGAATTCTTTGGTAACGATTTGACCAAAGCTGTACCGGCGATTGTGGAAACCAAAAACTTCCTTGATAACAACAAAAAAGTGCTGCTCGCAGGTATGGAGCATCTGGACGAACGCTACGTTAAAGCAGTTGATTACAGCACTAAGGCACCACGTTCAGAGTTACCGAAAATGGTATTGCTGATCGATATTGTCGGCGATGATGAAAATGCAGTAGCCGAAGCCAGTTCTGAGGTTGTGCGTCTATCGAATGCCCGTGAGGGAGAAGGCTTTGTTGCGGTAAGTCCTGAGGCACGGGCCCGTTTCTGGGCTGATCGTGCGCGTACTGCAGCCATTGCCAAACACACTAACGCGTTCAAAATTAATGAAGACGTGGTCATTCCGCTTGAGCGGCTGTCTGAATATAACGACGGTATTGAGCGAATTAACATCATTCATTCTACTAAAAATAAGCTGCGAATAGTGGATGCGGTGCTGCAGTTTTTGAGCAGTCAGCCTAAAGAGCTGAAACAAACCATTAAAAAACTCGATGACAGCGCTGAAAATGATGCCATTCTGCAATCGAAAGTTGATACTGCCTGCAGTCATTTACGTGTGGTACAGACCCGCTGGCAGGAAGTTCTGGATAACCTTGATTCTGTCGCATTGAATCACAAAGAGTTGTTATCCGATGAAGTGCTCAAGTTGCTGGCTGATACCGATACCTTATTTAATGTATTGCAACGCCGGGATTTACGTATCTCTTATCGTAAAGAGGTGGAAAAACCACTGAAAGAACTGTTTCAGGGCCAATCTCTGGAAGTGTTGCGTACCAAGCTGGATGATATTCATAAAGAATTACGTTCAAGCCGACTGTTTGTTGCGACCCATATGCATGCCGGTGACGGTAATGTGCATACCAATATTCCGGTGAACTCAAACGACTATCAGATGATGCATGAAGCAGAACTGATCGTTGATGGGGTAATGAAGCTGGCGGGTGATCTGGGTGGGGTTATCTCTGGTGAGCATGGAATTGGTTTGACCAAGATGCAATATCTGGATAAAGCGACCATTGATGCATTTGCCGGTTATAAACAGAAAGTGGATCCGTTGGGCCGTTTCAATGCCGGTAAATTGCTGGCGGGTTCAGGCCTGGAAAACGCTTACACACCGTCGT
>NZ_DFTU01000060.1:29812-30893 GCF_002379485.1 Methylophaga sp. UBA4204
AAACGCTTACACACCGTCGTTGAGACTATTGCAACAGGAAGCGTTAATTCTTGAAGCCAGTGATTTGGGTGAGATTAACAACGATATCAAGGACTGTCTGCGTTGCGGTAAATGTAAACCGGAATGTACCACCCATGTGCCGCGTGCCAATTTGTATTATTCACCACGCGACAAGATCCTGGGCACCGGTCTGATTATGGAAGCGTTTCTCTATGAGGAACAGACCCGCCGCGGTATTTCGGTACGACATTTTGAAGAAATGAATGATGTGGCCGATCACTGCACGGTATGTCATCGCTGTCTGAATCCATGTCCTGTCAATATCGACTTTGGTGACGTGTCAATGAAGCTGCGTGCCGTGTTGAAGAAACAAGGTAAACGCCATGTGAATCTGGGTACCTGGTCTTCGATGGCTTATCTGAATGCGACGGATCCTTTTACCGTTAAAATCATGCATAAAACCATGATTCAAATGGGGTTCAAAGCCCAGCGCCTGGCGCACTCGGCAGCTAAGTATCTGGGGCTTCTGGCCAACAAAAAGAAAAAGCCACCATTACCTACGACGGGTAAAACACCCTTACGTGAACAGGTGGTGCATTTTGTTAAAAAACCGATGCCGGGCAATCTGCCGACGCGAACCACGCGTGGCATGCTGGGTCTGGAAGATGACAAAATGGTACCGATTCTGCGGGATCCAAACAAAGTCAGCGAAGATTCCGATGCGGTATTTTATTTTCCGGGTTGTGGCTCAGAGCGTCTGTTCAGTCAGGTAGGGCTGGCAACTCTGGCGATGTTATATGAAGTAGGTACTGAAACGGTACTACCACCAGGCTATTTATGTTGTGGTTATCCTCAGGCTTCTACCGGTGATGATGACAAGGCCACGGCGATTTCAACCAGTAACCGGGTGTTGTTCCATCGCGTCGCCAATACGCTGAACTATATGGATATCAAGACCGTTATCGTGTCTTGCGGAACCTGTATGGATCAGTTACTTAAATATGAATTTGAAGCGATTTTCCCGGGCTGCCGTTTATTGGATATTCATGAGTACCTGATGGAAAAAGGTGTGAAAATGCAG
>NZ_DFTU01000060.1:30982-34574 GCF_002379485.1 Methylophaga sp. UBA4204
AGTATATGTATCACGATCCCTGCCATACACCGATGAAAACCTATAAACCAACGTCAGTGGCCGCCAGTCTGTTGGGTCAGGATGTCACCTTGAATGATCGTTGCTGTGGTGAAGCAGGTTCGTTTGCCGTTGCACGTCCTGATATTGCCACGCAGGTTCGGTTCCGTAAGGAAGAAGAGATCACCAAGGGCATCCAAGAATTAACTGGCCAGGACAAAGCGGTTAAAGGCAATGTGAAAATGCTGACGTCCTGCCCAGCCTGTCAGCAGGGGCTGTCACGCTACAACGAAGATACCGGTATTGAAACCGATTACATTGTGGTGGAAGTGGCGAAACACGTGCTAGGTGAACAGTGGCATACACAGTTTATTGATAATGTGAAAGCCGGTGGTATTGAGCGGGTACTGCTCTAATAAATAGAATGATCCCGGACGCAGTATTCTGCGTTCGGGATTTTTTTATGAAAGGCTATCAGTGCAGAGGCGTTAACGCTTCACCGTTGAAACTGACACGATCCCAGCCATAACGCAGAAAGTTACGGATATTCTGATGGTCTTCACCTTTGGGATTCAGCAAAACATCGCTTCGGTAATAACGCCCAAAACAGGCTAAGGTCTGTGACTCTCCCAATTCATGCAAAATACCAAAAAACAGAATTTTGCATGATCCATTATTCTCTCCAGCATCATTATGCAGCTCACCGTTATGAAATGCGGTGGGGGTGAACTGATAATTGGTATCAATCACTGCAATGGTATCTTCGAAATCAATTGCGGACGGATTATCAGTCAACGTGCTGAGAAAGGTCGCTAAATCCATAGTAAAACTCCAAAATTAATAAAAAAAGCGGGTAAATTCGGCCACTGGTTCACGAGCAGTGCGGTATTTATTAACCGCAGCATGAGTATCTTCATAACCTATTGCCATACCGCACACCAGAATAGTGTCGGCAGGATACTCCAGAATTTTTTTAACATTTTCAGGGTATTCCGCTAGAGCCGCCTGCGGACAGGTGGCCAGACCTTTATTCTGCGCGACCAGCATCAGATTTTGTATAAACATACCCAAATCCAGAAAGGATCCGGTCTGCATCTCTGCATCCATAAAAAATAGCATCATCACTGGTGCGTCAAACGCCCGATAATTGGCTTCCCATTGTTTCCGTTGGGCGTGTTTGTCTTTGCGGTCAATCTGCAAACTCTGATAAAGCTGTAAACCACAGGCACGGCGACGATCTATATACGGCGACTGCCAGGTTTCGGGGTAATAAGCATAGTCTGGTCTGGACGCATGACCTTCTCTGAAAGCGTGAATCAGACTCTCCGAGAGTTGTTGTTTGGTGTTGCCGGTCACGACTGCTACCTGCCAGGGCTGGGTATTGGCGCCTGAAGGTGCATGACGGGCGATATCGAGTATTTCATGAATAAGTTTATCGCTTACCGTTTTATCCAGAAATGCCCTGGTGCAGTGACGTTGTTTAATTACTTCATCAATCTTCATATTTGGGCTCTGCTTCTTTTAATCTCAGCACAAACCCTATCATTACCGCCGCTAGGCCCAATAGCATCAATTGCAATTCAATATGTCCCCATAACAACGTGATTGAAAAGCCAAAGGCGATGACCAGCATAACAAGTGCCTGGATTTTGGTACGGCGCCGTACTGTTTTGGTTTGATCCCATTGTCTTAATGGGGCCCCTATCCAGCGGTTATTCAGCAACATGGCGTGAAACCGTGGTGAAGTCTCGGCAAAACAGCCCAAGGCGAGAATCATAAACGGCGTAGTTGGCATTACGGGCAAAAATGCGCCAATTATTCCTAAAATGACGCATAACCAGCCAAAGCTGAAAATTAAAAAATGTTTGATTCTTTTTCTCATATTGAAAAAAAAGTTACCTGAATGTCAGAGTTTATTACCAGGTTTTGTTTATTTTTCAGCATCACTACTGCTGGAGGCCCATATCGTCCAACAAGGCAGCTGTTAAAGATAAACAGTCCCAAAGGGTTGGCATTCGCGACAGCTAAAATGTTTAATGTCATTATCAAACCGTGATTATACGTGCTGGCAACTAATGCTGAGGTTTCAATTGCCATAAAAGTCGAAAAACCAAAGCTTGTTCTAAGAAAGCATGACTCAGTTGTGACAAGCTTGGGGTATTAATTATCTTTTTAGATAAAGATCTACATCGCCAAAGAGGGTCAGCATGCAACAGCAAAATAAAACATTTCAGCTACCAATCCGCACCGCAGTAGTTGCAGGGTTAATGCTTTCCAGCTTGCTGGTCGCTGTAGTCATCATTGCATTGCAATATTACTTCAATAAGAACCTGGCAGAGAAAACACTGCATTCTCGTTATCAGCAAACAAAGGCCAGTGTGAATGAGTATCTGGAATCCATTGATAATCGTGCCACGAATGAAATAAATGAACTAAAACAGTTACCCAGATTGCTCGAAAATCCACAGATAAATGGTGAAGTCGGTCAGTTGTTGGTTGCCGTTATGCAACGTAATCCGTTATTTCAATCGGTTTATCTTGGTCAACAAAATGGTGAGGTAGAACAACTCATCAACTTACAGGCCACGCCAGCCCTGCGCCAGCATTTGCGTGCAGAGGAGGCAGATCGTTGGCTGTTAATCAAAATTTTCAATGAAGATGGTCAGCAACATCGACGCCTTGAATATTATGATCGTAATTTTACCCTTCGTCATGCCTGGCAGCATCAAAGTGATTTTGATATCACTACCCATTCCTGGTTTTCAGAGGCTACCGTCGATGAAGTGAGCAAAACTCAATCCTATCTGCTCGCCGAAATGCATTCTCCAGCACAAACCTACTCAGTCAAATTGCCAGACAGTGATGCCGTTTTATCGATCACCGTAGAATTGACAGGATTGTCTACTTTGCTGGAAAACCGTCATCGAGACAATGAAACGGAAATATTTTTCTATCCACAAACCGGTGGAGTTATTGCCTCCAACCAACCTGCAGAACAGATAACCTCATTGCCAGAAGCGCCAAGACTGGAACTGACCAACGAGCAACTGGCAATCATTGAAGAAAACCCGATAGTACGGGTGAGTAGTGAGAAAGACTGGCCGCCATTAAATTTTTCCAGTAACGGTGTTCCCATGGGGTATGCCGTAGATGTGCTGAATTACATTTCACGGATGAGCGGGTTGGAAATGCAGTTTATTACTGGAGACAATTGGCAACAGTTGGCCACACAGTTTGTTGATGGTGAGCTGGAAATCATGCAGCCGGTTTTTTACAGTGAGTTTCGTAACTTTATGGGTGAAATGACCATTCCGTTTGTCGATGTTCCTTACGGCATTATCACCTCTTCCGAGTCGCCTGTTACACGTATTACAGAGCTGAACGGTAAAACGGTTGCCATCCCTGAGGGCTGGTCCTTAACCGGCAGGTTGCAAGCTGAGTTTCCAGATATCAACATTATTGAAGTGGAAACGACTCGTGAAGTTTTTGAAGCCGTTATCAGCGGGGAGGCTGATG
Source organism: Methylophaga sp. UBA4204 (assembly GCF_002379485.1). Taxonomy (NCBI): domain Bacteria; kingdom Pseudomonadati; phylum Pseudomonadota; class Gammaproteobacteria; order Thiotrichales; family Piscirickettsiaceae; genus Methylophaga; species Methylophaga sp. UBA4204. The sequence continues at coordinate 34,496 of NZ_DFTU01000060.1, forward strand.
CCGGAATGGATACGGCAATTACGTTGCAATATATCACTGCCCAGGAATATTCCGATGAAATAACGGTGCATCAGGGGGT